>JAAZEM010000044.1 GCA_012512265.1 Armatimonadota bacterium
CCGAACGCGGCGACGGGAGCGGCCATCCACCGCTTCCTCACGCGCTGGAAGCTAATCCGACCGGGCACCCGGCTTAGCTTTCACCGGCCGGTAATCCTGCGCGAGAACGGCCGCCTCCGCCTGCCAGAGCTCGACCGCGTGCGTCAGACGCGCAGCCGCCTGGGCGGCGGCGAGATCACCTTCGTCTACGAGGGCTGGAGCGCGCAGGATGCCGAGACACTTCGCGCGTTCGTGGACCTGATGTATCCCATTGCCAAGCAGATCTACGGCAACCCCTCGGCCACGATCACGGTCCGCATCGTGCGCGACGACATGCTTCGCGACTCCGCGATGCACCTGCGCAACGGCATCTACAACGCCTCCACCAACGAAATTCGCTTCAACCCAACCGGCAATCTGGTGGATGACCAGTACAGCCTCACCCACCTGATCCTCTACGCCTTCCACGACGATGCGCTCTTTGCCTACGACGCGTGGGAGGAGGGTTTCTCCTGGGCGGCCACCTACGTCATCTTCAAGCATATCCGGCCGGACTACGACCTGGGCGAATCGTTCAAGACGTTCTATCTTATGCAGCTTTACGAGCTGTTGAACCAGCCGGGCATCGGAAACGCGCGCTTCTGGCCGGCCAACTACGATTCGATCGTCCAGAACGAGTACGCGGCGGTCTTCCCCTACTCGATGTTCGTGTTCCGCTCGGCCATGGCGGGCGCTGCGTGGGCCAAGGTGTACGTCGAGAATAACGCCTTCTTCCGCGAGTTCAACGCGGCCTACTACCAGCAATATACGCCCGAACTGGCGGGGCACACCCCGACCCTGAAGGCGATCGCATCCAGGATCGTGCCCACCGTCGAGGGCCAGGATTTCTTCCAGTGGTACCGGCGCCAGCATATCCTGGATACATCCACCGCAGCGGGCCGCCATTTCTGGGTGTATGCGCTGCCGGAGTTCAACAACGACGAGTCCAGCGCCTACAACGTGCTTCTCCTCTACCACTTCACCCGCGACGCCGCGGGGAACGAGGTGCCCCAGGGCGGGACCGCCCGCTTCACCTACTACAGCTGGGATTTCCTCTACGACTACTATGCGGAAGAGGGCAACGAAGCGGTGATCCCCGGCAGCGGCGATAGCATCGGGGTTGGCGCGCTGAGCCCGGGCGCCTACAACGTGGGGGGCCCGCAGAAAATCAACATTCAGGCATCGGTCAACGGCCTAACACGCATGGTCTACTGGCCCTACCTGGTGCGCGGCCTCGAAACCGCACCCAATGACCTCTATGGCGTCACCCTGGATACCGAGGCGGGCGAGGTGGGCGTGATCGTCGGCACCGGTGTGGAGCAGAAGGTGCCCCTCTCTCAGGCCGCCTTTGGTATGAACGCAGGTCTGAACGGGTGGCACAAGACGACGATCCGCGTCACCGATTCCGCCGGGCAGACGGTGACCCGGCAGGTGAACACGGGCTACGACTCCTATGCGGCCGTCGTTCAGGGGCCACGCCCAGCGGGCGCGACCTACACGCTGACGCTGCCGGCTGGCGCGCACATGATCTCCGTTCCCGCGTACCCGAAGGTATCGGATGCGGAGGCACTGGGCGTGCCTGCCCAACGCCTGCGCCTTGCCCACTGGGATCCGACGCTCTCCACGGGTGACCCGGGCTATCGCTACCGGCTCTACCCGGCAACGCCAGGTCTCGCCCCAGGCATTGGCTACTGGCTGATCCTCGATCAGCAGACGACGATCAACTTCGAGGGGAACCCCCTGCCCCACGACCAGTCGTACCTGATCCCCCTGCGTGCCGGCTGGAATCAGATCGGCCATCCCTTCACGCAGCCGGTCGCGATCGACTCGCTCAGCGTGGCGATGTCGCCCTCGGATCCCGAGCAGGTGATCACGCTGCAGGCGGCCGTTCAGCAGGGGAAACTGAGCGGCACCTTCTGGCAATACACGCAGCAACAGGGATACACCGCGGCGACCCAACTGGAGCCCTGGCGCGGCTATTGGATCTATGCGGAGTCGGATCTCCTGCTGAAGGTCCCCGCGGTAGCCTCTCCGGGCCAGAATCCGCCTGGCGCCCTGCTGCCGGGCGATCCGGTGATTGGCGATGTGCGCAGCCGGGCCCGCCGGGCGAGCACGCCTTCTCGTCAGGAGATCTCTTCGCCTGCAAGCACGCGATCGCGCCAGGAAGACGGGTGGCGGTTGCGGCTGGCGGCCCGTGTGCGCGGTCAGGCGGCCACGCTCACCCTGGGAGCATCCCGGAGCGCGACGGATGCCTTCGACCCGCTCCATGATGCCCAGCGCCCGCCCGAGATGGGCGACTACGTGCGCTTGAGCGTGCCCCATTCGGATTGGGGCCGGGCGGCCGGCGACTACGCCATCGACATTCGTGCGGATGGCGCGGCGCGCTACACGTGGGACATCGTGCTGGAGACGAGCCTGCGCAACGAGGAGGTCCAGCTTTCCTGGCCGGATCTTGCCTCGCTGCCGCGCGATATGCGGATCACCCTCATCGACCTCGATGGCGGTAAGCGCCGCTACCTGCGGACTACCGGCAGCCTCGTCATTAACTCCGGCGAGACAGGCCGGCGCCGCCTGCGCGTGGAAGCGACCCGTGGCGGGGCCGGGCTCCTGGCGATCAATAACATCACCGTGACGCCTACCCGGGCCACGGGTGCCCTGGATGTGGGCTTCTCGCTCACCTCCGATGCCCTGCTCGATGCCCAAATCCTGAGCCCGGCCGGCCGCGTCGTGCGCGACGTCGTCCGTGGCCGCGCCTTGAGCGCCGGCACCAACCACATTTTGTGGGACGGGCGCAGCAACGCGGGCGTCGCGCTGGGCTCCGGCCTCTATCTGCTGCAACTCACTGCGACAACCGAAGAGGGGCAGAGCGTTCGCGCCGTCCGCCCCATCGCTCTGGTCAGATAGGACAGACTGATGCCGAAACACGCAGCAAAGTGGCACCTTCTCCCGACGGCACGGGCCGGGCTCTGTGCCATCGCCCTCCTCGCGGCGGCTCTGATCGCTGGGTGTGGCGGCGGGGGCTCATCCTCCGAACCCCGCGTCTATTACGGCACCCTGATCATCAGCACCGCGCCCTCCGGCGCCCGGATCTTCATTGATGACCAGGATACCGGCAAGACGACACCGCAGGAGATCACCCGGGAGGTGCAGCAAGAGGGAACTCAGTTCCGTATCGTCGCGCGGCTCGCCGGGTATGAGGATGCTCACGCCACCGTCACGGTACGCCCCGATGAGGCGGTGCCGGTCAACCTCACCTTGAAGCAGACCCGGCCTCCGGCAATCCCGCCGCACACCATCACCGGCAAAATACTGCTCCAGACCGGCGGTAGCACGGTGGCAGCCACAAACCCCACGGTAACCGCGACGGAGATCACAACGAACGAGAGCTTCACCGCCTCTCTGGATACCGCCCCGGAGCGCGCGGGCACCTACTACATCTACGCCCCACCCGGACAGTATCGCGTGACGGCGAGCATGCCGGGCTATCAGGCGCAAACCCGCGACGTCACCATCGTCTCGGGAGATGACCGCCGGACCGGAGTGGACTTCACGCTCCCGCCCGGCTAGCCGCATGGGGTGATTGCGAGCGCTCGACCATCATGGTATAATGTGAGCAAGAGAGGAACACTGGTATGCGCATCCGGTATCGCAGGCTCGTTTTCCCCGCGGCGGCAGCGCTTCTGATCGCCGTCCTGGCGTCGGGCTGTGGCGGCGGCGGCTCCTCATCCTCGGGGGACCGGAGCGGAGTGGCCGTGACGGCCACCATCTCCGGCAACATCGTGAGCATTACTGCGCACACCGACCGCTCGGATATCGCCAAGGTTTGGGCCGAGGTGACTGGGGTTGCCAGCACGGTATCGCTCACCGGCAGCGGGCAGAATTGGTCCGGCTCGGTTGCGGTAACCGCCCAGGCCAACACCGTGGTGACCGTGAAGGTCTACGCCCAAGACTCCCTCGGCAACGTTCTCGGGCCGGGGGTCGCGCAGGTGAAGACGGGCGAGTTCGGCACGCAGCCAACGGTGACGGGCACCGTGGTGAACCGAGACGACAACAAACCGGTCGTCGGTGCCACGGTCACCCTAGGTGGTCAGACAACCGCTACCGACGCGAGCGGGCGTTTTGTCCTGACCGGGTTGCTGGCAGGAACGACACAGGAGGGCGTGATCACCAAGAGCGGCTTTGCCGAGGCCCGGTTTACAGTGAACGTGACGGCGGGCACGGTGGATGTGGGCCGCATTACGCTCACGGCAACGCAGGACTTGCCGCCTCCTGTTCCCGTGTTCCCCTAATCAATCATGAGCCAGAATCGGCGTCTCGAGCGACTCGGCATTCTCCTGGCAGTGCTGATGTCAGGCGCGGCCCTGGGCCTAGAGGTCCAGCAGCGCCTGGCATCAGCGCCCAAGCCCTCCCCGCCAGCCAATGCCACAGCGCCCCTTCCCCCCGCGACCACGCCCGATGGCGAGCTTCTGCCGCTTCCCGTGCCCGAGGATGGCAAGGAGATTCTGGGCAAGGGGAAGGATCTGATCCGCATCCAGGGAGTGCATAGCGGCCGCAAGCAGTATGAGCTGACCGCGCAGCGCCTGGTCCTCACGCGCGACGAGAGCAAGACGGCTGTCGAGGGGATCCGCGGCACGCTGATCGGTAACGATGGCAAGCCCGTCGCCGCGTTCACAGCTGAGCGGGCGATCATGCACATGCAGACGAAGGATCTGGATGTCGAGGGTCAGGTGCTCGTGGAGTCGCTGGATCGAGAGGAGAAGGTGGTCTTTAGCACGCGCAACATGCACTGGAGCGCGCGCGACGAGCGATTGACCTGCCCGAACCCGGTGGAGGTCACCCAACCCGGCGTGCTCCTGCGTGGGAGCAGCATGGTTGCGGACGCGCGCCTCCGAAAGCTCTCGCTGGATGGCGGCGTGTACCTGGAGGCGGATGCCGAAAAGGTGGAGAAAGGCCTCGGAGTATCCGACGGGAGTTCCTCGCAATCGGGCGGGCGCACCCGCGGAACAGCGTCTCCAGCGTCACAAAGAGCGAAGGGAGGCCGCTAGTGCATCGTAGCGCAGTGGTCGGCGTTGCCCTCGGAGTTCTTCTGCTCGTGCCGGCTGGCCTTGGCCAGAAAGAGGCCGGCTCTGCCCCCGCGCGTCCGTCCACGCCGACCTCCAACGCGCGAGGAGCAGGAAACGCCCAGGAGAAAGCGCCCCGAGAGCGCAAGATCAAGCTCGAGGCCGAAACGGTGGATTACGACGAGGAGACATCCACCTATATCGCCACTCTGGCGACCGTCGAGCTGCCCGACTCCGACGCCACTCTGCGCGCCGACCGCATCGTTTGGAACCGCGCCGAGCGATGGATGCGCGCGACCGGCAAACCGCGCATGTGGGACCCTCAGAACGAGATCACCGCCGATGTCATCCATGCCGATCTCAACGTGAAACGCGCCAATGCCGAGGGCAACGTCTGCCTGACGGCCCGCCCCAAAGAGGCCAAGACGGAGACCGGCAAACGGGCGCGTTCTCGCGTCAAAGAGCCCGTGGTCGTTCGCTGCGACACGATCCAGTACTTCTACAAAGACAAAAAGGGCACGGCCACCGGCAACCTGCGGATCACCCAGAAGGATCCGAAGGGCGACCGGACCGCGACCGGCGACCGCCTAGCCTATGACGGCAGCGAGGAGACCATCTCCCTCGAAGGCAATGTCCACGTGACCACGACCCGCGGTGAGGGCTTCAAGTGCAAGCAGGTCATCTTCCACGTGAAGGATGGGGCGGAAGGCTTCCAGGTGAAAGGGCTGACCGGCGGCGTCTTCTACGTGCAGGAAGATGAGGAAGAGGAGGCCGGGGAGACCGGTGCGTCGGCCACCTCTGGCAGTGCCCCGCCGCCTGCCTCTACCGAGTAATTTGCGGCGCCTGCGATAGGTCGCTTGCCGGCAGCAACCGGCAGGAGGAGTTGAGCGGGCGCATGGCAAACTCCCTAGAGGGAATGCCTGCTCGAACGGAGGTCATCGCCTTGCCACGCAACGCAAAGCAGCTTACTGCTGCCATCATCCTGTCCGCCTGCACGCTGCCTCTCCCATCTGCCCTGGGAGAGCCGGCACGTGCTCCCGCCGCCCCCGCCAAAGCGCCAGAGCGTCTCCTCACCTTTGACACGTGCACGCGGGTCATCGAGGGAGACCTTATCGAGGGAGAGAAGGTGGGCCTGATCCGCTTGATTGGTGTCATCGCGCCGACGAAAGGCGAGCCAGGCTACCAGGAGGCCATCGACTACACGCGCAAGCTTGCGGTTGGTCAGCAGATCAAGCTGGAGATCTGTCCGGAACGGCCGAACGACTACCGCAATCGCCTTCGCGCCGTTGTGTATCTGCCGGATAACACCAACCTGAATACGAAGCTGCTGCGTGCAGGCATGGCTCGCGTGCTCGAGCACGCCCCCTGCCACGTAGATGTCGCGGCATGGCGCTCTTATATGACCGACGCCCAGGAGGCACAGCGTGGTCTCTGGAAGCCCACTGCCGCCCCCACTGCCGCAGTCGCGCCTGCCAAGCCGAAGAGCTCCACGAGCGCGCCTGCCAAGCCGAAGAGCTCCACGGCCGCGCCCGCCAAGCAGAAAAGCCCCACGAGCGCCCGGGTACGCATCCGTCCCAAGCAGTGATTAGGGCTATGGACCTGCCTGCACTGGGCGGCCCGGCCGTCGCCCTGCTCGACGATGCCGGCTCCAGAGCGAAGCCATCGGTTTCTCCTGACGCTCCTGGCGGCCCGGGGCGCGCGGAGACCGCTCCGGGGTGGAGCGCGGTCGAGGCCGGTCGCTGAGGGTGCTCGCTGTGGCCGGCGTTATAGCGCCGGCTGCTTCGCGTCTCACTCCTCGCCCTCCCGGTTTGGCTGGGCTTTCTCCGGTTCCCCCTGGATCTCCAGATCATCCTCGAATCCGGTCCCAGTCAGCCCGATGCTTCCAGAGTCGCCGGTCATGCCTGCCCCGGCGGCATCCAGGCTCTGGCCTGATTGGTTCCAGCTCTCGTAGCTCCCCACGGGGTTCACCTCTTCGTCTTCATCAGGCGGCCAGCCCCAGCTCTCTCGACGACGGTCGAGGAGTTCCCGGCGTGCCCTCTCATCCTCGATGATAGGGATGAGGAGATCCTCCGGACCCCTCACATCGGCAATCGTGAGCGTGTCGTCCGCATCGCGAATGTCTTCCGTCGTGAACAGCTGGACGCTGTCATCCTCATCCCTGCGCTCTTCCCTCTCCTCATCCATCTCCCGCTCTCCCCAAACGACCGCGCAAGACCCGAATCACCATGATGGCCTCTCTCGCGGCTCCCATTCGCGGCGCATCCGCCGGCGCCGCCGGGGCGCGAGGAAGCGCACGACCAGCAATCCGAAGAGGAACCCGCCGATATGCGCCCAATAGGCAATCCCACCGGCGGTGCCATCCACGCCGATGCTCCCCAATCCGCTCCATAGCTGGATGATGAACCAGACGCCCAGGACCAACCCCGCGGGCAGCTGAATGGCGAACACAAAGATGAATGGCACAATGGTGATGATCCGTGCCCCAGGGAAGAGCACGAGATACGCTCCCAACACCCCCGCCACTGCCCCACTCGCGCCGATGCTGGGAATAGGCGATAGCGGATTCAGCCCGATGTGCGCCAGGTTCGCCACCACGCCGCCCATCAGGTAGAAGATGAGGAACTTGCCATGCCCCATGCGATCCTCGACGTTATCGCCGAAGATCCAAAGGTACCACATGTTGACAAGCAGGTGCAGCAAGCCACCATGCAGGAAGATCGAGGTCAATAAGGTCGGATAGACGGCGAGGAGGTCCGTGCCGGCTGGGTCGCGCGTGAAAAGGACCGGTACCACTCCGAAGGAGCTCACCACCTCGCCCACGCCCCTCGGTCCTATCGCTAGCATGTAGAGATAGACCAGGACGTTGACCACGATGATGGCGTACATCACGACGGGCCGGCTGATGGACGGCACGTCGTCACGGACCGGGATCATCCGCCGATGTCCCTATCTGGCAGCTCGGTGGCGGGCGCCTCCGCCTCTCCCTCGGCGCTGAGGATCGTGGGATGCTTGCGCCGGGTCGGGTCGCCCAGGTGGTCATGAGGCGCCTGTATCTCCGCCGGATCGCTGTACTCGACGGGGCCCCACGTGGGGAAATCGTCGGGCCATACATCCTGCTCGCCGACCTCTTCAGGAACGCCGGTCACCCTCCCGATCTCCTTCTCGCGCTCTTCACTCGGCTTCCTCGATTGCATCCCTATGCCCCCGATCCGCGGTACGAGCGGCACCACCGCCCTTCCCATAAGCCCGGATGACCTGCAGCAGCTCCTCATATTCACGCTTGGCTGCCTCGAAACGCTCCTTGCGCCAGCGGAGGCCCTCAGCATCGGCATTGCCGGCGTTCTCCTCGAACCACCGCTGCATTCGCTCCAGCCGCTCGCGCAACTCCTGCGCGCGCGCAATGAGCTCCTCATAGGGTTGTATTGCCATTCCGGCACTCCTTACCCTCCGCCGGGGCGTGCATAGAGTCGCCGAAGCATTCCCCCAGGGAGTGCCGATCCAAACGCGGAACCCCGAACCGCATCATGCCAGGCGCAGCAAGGCCTCTCCAGCTCGAGGCCGCACGGTTCCGGGGAGTGAGGTGGCCCGGGCGGGCAGGGTCGAGCGCACCCGGGCCGATATCGATTCCGTTGCAAAAAGAGTCTGGGGTGCCATGCAGGGGCGGCCGCAGGCATCCGAGAGGGCATGCGATGCCAGGCGTCCCTTCCTGGCATCAGACGGAGTAGGATTACCCGGCGAGGCTCTCCTCCGGGCGCTGCCGCAGGGGAAGGAGACCCATCTGAACGATGCGCCGTACCGCATCCCAGGCGACGGAGAGGTCCAGAATCTGCCCAAACGTTCGGGCCGGCAGGATCGTCCGCCCGCCATCGAGGGTAGGTGGGCGCCAGAGGCGGATGCTTCGCCCGTTCAGAGTGCCCACGGCGCTGCCCGGGACCAACTGCACCTCGCGACCCCGGCACCAGAGAGTCACCCTCCGGGCCTGAGCATCCCAAAGAGCCTCCCCGTCCAGACACTCTACGAGAGGGCGCACCGGCACATAAGCGTTGCCCTCGATCAGGCACACTCGCGCGGGCACAGTCATCTCATCGAGCACCAGGCTCGCCTCCGGCCGCGGCCCTGGCAGCGAGTGGATAGCGGGCTCCGTGCGCCGGGCCGCCGGGGGCACGACCCGCGCGGCCAGGGGGGCGATGGGCCTGGGCGACCCTGAGACCACCGGCTGGTTGCGCACGATCACGCGGACTGGCCCCGCCGTGGCCACGACGCCGCCTGGGCCGTGGGCTTCTACGAAGAGGAGATGCGGGCCATCCGGGTGGGCGCGCGTATCCCATGCCCAGGTGAACGGCCGGGCATTCGTGGCCATCGGGCGTTCGCCATCGATGCCAAAGACCACGAAGGAGAGCTCCAGATCCGGAGTCGCCTCAGCAGTGACCGTCACCGTTCCGCTCACGACGGCGCCATCGCGCGGGGAGATGAGGCGCAGCGCGTTCCAGCTCTGTGCAGATACCTGGGCTGGCAGGAGGGATGCTGCCAGCAGGATGCCTGAGAGTAGCGATAGCAGGCGCATTGGGCTGCCTCCTCTCGTGGGGAAAGCCTGCGTGTTGCGCCCCAGTATAACAGCGCCTCTCCGGTATGTCAAGGCGCTCTCCGCGGTACCCTGGGATTCCGACATAAGGAGAAGGCTGCCCGCACGCGCGGAGCCAGCTACCGCCGTTTTGAGACATCTGGGAGTATCCCCAACCCAGCCCGGCAGGGCTTCGCTCGCAAGCAGCGCGGTGATTTATCGCCGCGCGACGGGTTGCGTGCTGCCTCCGAGGCTTCGGATTCCTTATGTCGGAATCCCAGCCGCGGTACAAACGCAGCGGGGCCGTTGCCGGCCCCGCCCCATTCACATCCTGCCGCGCGGTTAGCGGCGTCGGAGCACGCGGGCCCCACGCGGCGTGAGCAGGTAGTAGCTGTCGGTGCCCCCCTTGCGGCCCCGGCATAGGATCTGGCCGGGGTCGTTGATCTTGATGGCGGACACGAGAACGACACCTTCCGGCACTTCAGCGATGCTGCTCAAGTCCGTGACCACGCCGTTTTCCCAGAGCACGGCACGACCATGGGTATCCGTTGACGCCGTGATGCACCTGCCCACGATCTGATCGGCGTTGTTGATGGAGGTGGCCTCGCTGTAAATGCAATCAGCGGGCACGGGCAACTTCGAGCGCACTCCCCCGGCCCACTGGCACGCCCACTGACTGGTAGGCTCCACGTAGTAGCCCACCACGCGGCCAGTGTTGTTGATCGCGAGGGCACGGCTTGTCCCGCGTTTGCCCGCGTCTAGATCCACCATGCCGCTGGCATCCCAGCGGGCGGCATGGCGTAAGGTGCCCCGTCCCTCGGCCGGCCACTCATATCCGCAGTCGCCAACCACGGTCCCGGCGTCGTTGATGCCGAAGGCACTGCTCTCGTTCTGGACACCGGGCAGGTCGATCCCTCGGATCACTCCCCCGTTTACCACATCGTAGGTGTAGTAAGGGATGGCGGGCGCGCCCAGGTCCTGGCCGTCGCGGGCAGCGTGGCCGCCATACGGCTCGCCTGCTGGACCACCATCGTCGTACACCCGGTGAAAGATGTCGCCGATGCAGTGGCCCAGATTGTTGATCCTCATCGGGCCCGGATGCCAGGCGCCGGGCAGCGTCTCCGGCTGCCCGTTCACCCAACGAATGGCATGATAGAGGTCAACTGTGACCTGGTAGAAGTAGTGCCGCCAATAGCTGTAGCCGATCACCACTCCCTGATCATTGATATCAGTGGCCGCTACGCCGTAACGCATCCCGTCCGTGGAAAGGGGGGTTATCTGACCATCCTCCCACACGCACGGTTTGCCGTCGGCGCCGGCGCCGACCAGCTGGCCCCGATTGTTCATGGAGTGCGCGGCGAACCCGCTCAGCTCGGTGACGGCAAAACGCTTCCCCACCGATACAACGACCGGCAGGGTGTGCGGCACCTCCGGATGCTTCGGGTCCTTGATGCTTACCGTGATATCATAGGTGCCCTCCGCGCCGGGAGCTGTCCAGGAGACGGTGGCGCCGGCGCCTGATAGGGATCCAGCCGCTGCCTGCCAGGTGTAGGTGAGATCATCGCCATCCGGGTCATGGGCATTCACGGTGATCTGCGCCGTGGCTCCAGGAGGCACCGGATCAGGGTCCACCGTCCAACCCAACACCACCGGCGGCTCGTTGGGGCGGTCGGTCACAGTCACGGTCGCAGTGGCACTCTTCCCCGAGTTCTGCTCTTTGGCGGTGACGGTCACGGTGCCTGCCTGCTGCCCGGTGAGCGTGAGGTTATTCGGGCCCTGCTCGAAGCTGACCGCCGCCGTATCCCCGGCCAGGCTCCAGCCAAAGCCGTCACTGAGCACCATCGCCCCCTGAGCATTCCGGGCCGTGGCGACCATGAAGGCCGTCTCGCCCTTCCCGATGCTGACGGTAGCCGGGTCCATCGTCACCGCAGTGATCGTCGATTCCAGCTCAATCGGCACGGAGTTCGTCTCGTTGGGCTTGACCAACACACGGGCGGTGCCAGTAGAGAGCGGCGTGGGGTTCGTACCGGCGTAGGACGCTGCCTTGATCGTCGTCCAGCCGCTTGGTACCCGCTCGAAGACCCAGTGGTCATCCGGCCGGTCGATCCGCTTGTTGCCGTGTTTGTCTCCCGTATCGCTGGCCCACTCCACCTCAACAGTGGTGGCGATCTGCGGGATCATGCGCCCGGCGGGGTCCTGGGCAGGCCAGGCGATCCGGATGCGCACGGCACCTTCCCCGGCGGTAGTCTGTGGCCCGCCGATGGGCTGTCTGGGTGATCCGCAACCGGCCAGACCAGCCGTTAGGAGGAGGAGAGGCAGCAGCGCATGCCGCGTGATATGCCTTGTCATCGCGCACCTCCCATGCGAGGCCAGTGCGGAAGGCTCCTCACCTCAACGCTGAGATCACCCGAGGTCGTCACCCGGATCATGCCCCACTCGGGGAGGGCAAACCAGGTATCGATCATCTTATAGAGGTTCGCGCCCGTGGTTCCGATCTGCAGGCCGGCCAGGAATGCGGCCAGCAGCTGGCCACCGGCCACGACCGCCGCGGCGGTCGCCTTGGTGATGAGCCCGGCTCCAACAAGCGCGTTGACAACCGCCTGGAGTGTTGTCGTCTGTCCAAGCACGTCCCAGAGGAACTTGCCGAGCGCAACCGCCTCCTCTGTCTTCGTGTTGGCATTGACCATGGCCACCATGTCGTCACGGATGCCAGAGATGCCCTGGATCCGGTCCCAAACGGCCTGGACCGCCTTCGCCCTGTCCGCGACGCCAAGCGCGCCCACAATCCCCTCGAGGATCGGCATCAGCGAGTAGCCGATGACTGTCTTGCCGATGCGCTCCATCACCTCATCGCCGGTTTCGGCGACCAGGTCGCCGGGCGGCGTATCACCCGGTAGGTGCCCCGTACCATGGATCCAGTACTCGCAGCCACCGGTGTCCATGCGGAAGTTCACCTCATCGATAAAGGTGGAGGGGGCCATGAAGGGGCTCTGCACCGCTTCCGGGAGCGGGAGGCGCAGGATGGTGCCGAGGCTACCGATGGTCAGCGGCGTGGCGCCAGGGATAATGCCCACCTTGGTGGCCTCCGCCAGCGAGCCATCGAGGTGCAGACCGCGGCGATGCAGACACACATACCGGAAGGCACTGTTGGTAATCCGCAAGGAGACCTTTTCCAGATTGCTCTGATCCAGCACGCGCACGCTGATGCCCCCCTTGGCATCCAGATCCGCCTCGATGGCGCGCGAACGGCCGGCGCTCCACCACTCGTCCAGGCAGGCAGCCAACCGTGCCTGAAACTCCTGGCGGGTGACGAGGGCGGTGAGAGACGCATTGGGAAGCGTATCGCGCAGATACTGAACAAGCGCCGGGAAGGCATCCAGCGATTCCAGCTCGGAAAGGCGCTCGTGGGCCCGCGAGGGATCCGTCTCGATGATGCCAGGGTTGAACCACAAGTAGGCAAGCGCCGTGCTACGCGCATCGACCGCCAGGTTCGCGGCCTGCCGGCCTCTGCCTTGCGGCACAGAAACCACTAGTCCGCGCACCTCACCGGCCGCGTCCGCCACGGCGAGAAGCTGAGCGCCCTCCTGGGAGACGCGAGTGGTAAAGCCGCCGTTGCCGGCAGCTGGCGCGGTCGGCTGCCACGCCGAGCGTATTGTCAGATCATTGCCGCCGATCTCAGTGCGTGCGATGGTACCAGATACCGGGGCGTTCGTGGCGTCCGGGTCAATGCCAGGCGGTGACGAGCTGCCTCCTCCGCCGCACCCCTGGATCACCGGGCAGAGAAAAAGGATGCCGGCCAGGAAGCGAGCCGGCCATCGACATGGGAACGAGCGTAAAGAGTATCCCAAAAGCGTATCATCCAATCAGTTGAAGATAGTCGGAACCCGCCGAGCACCAGAGCCCCCACCTCAGCGGCGAGGGAGATGCCGGCAGATACCGCTGGCCCCCTTGCAGATAGCTAGGAACAGCCCCGTACGCCTGTAGTACGCACGTTCCCAGGGCGGTAGTATAGCATTCTCCAGAATAGGGCGTCAACAGAAGTAATCGGGCATAGAGCTTTCGAGCTTAAGGAATGCCGCATGGGTGCAATCTGGGCCAGTGAGCGAGCATCGACGCGCTGAATTGCATCGCCGCTGTGGCATGGCGGCAGCTGCCCGGGTCCGTCCGTGGGCGCGCCACGCCTTGGTGTCTTGGCCGACCATCTTCATCCGCGGTATCGTCGCGTGCAGCCGCGGAGTTCGGCGCCCCCGCGTCCCCGCCTCTAGCGGTCTGATCCTGCAGGTGTGCGGGAAGGATGGCGCCGGCCAGATGCCGAACACGCCTCCATGCAGGGCCGGCACACACGCAGATCCCAGGCACTCATCAGGTCCCACCCCTCTTCCGGTGGCGTCGTAACCCCTCCGGCACACCACCGCGTCCGGCGGTGGCGGATCCTCACTCCCTGCCTGGCGCTCCTCGCGCTTCTCTTGAATCATCCAGCAAGCGCGGGTACCTCCTGGCCGATGCCAGCGCCGGATCCCGAACCCCTTCAGATGGAGGCCGAGGGCTTCCGGCAAGAGATATCCTCCATGGAAATGCGCGCACTGGGTGAGCAGATCCGCATCGCGCTGGCACCCGCCGGTGGGATTCCTCTCTTTGAGACCGGCAGACCTGCGGAGGTCTTCCTGCGCACCCAGAGCGGACTCGCGGAGCCCGTCGCGGTGGAGTACACCTGGCAGCTTGCCGACGCGCACGGAAAGCGGGTGGCCTCAGGATCAGGCACCTTCCGGGTCACGCCTGGCGCCGGTTCCACTCAGACGATCTCCCTGCCGACCACGCGCACTGCTCTCTACACGCTCCAGGTGGTGGCCCGCCGCGCCGGCAGCCCGCAGCTCCGCGAGCGTCTGGTTCTCGCGGTCGTGTCGCCCGCGCCGAAGCCCGAGCAGGCCGCCCGTTCCCGGCTCGGCTTGAACCTATCCGGGCCGCTCACTGCATCAGAGCGTTCTCTCATCCCCCTCACGGGCGCCGGATGGGCCCGGATCCCGATCCGCTGGGGCGAGCTTGAAAGGAAGCGGGGCTGCTACACCCTCGATTCGGAGCTGGAAGCCACGCTCGCAGTTCTCTCGCGCGCTGGGATCCGCGCCGTGGCCAGCCTGCACCCGGAGAACCCGCTTTACCCCGCAGACCTGGCGGCAGATGCGGCCTGGGAGCGGTTTTGCCAGGAGATCGCCGGGCGCTTCACGGGGCCGTCCGGGTTCCACGCCTGGGAGATTGTTCTCCCGGCAGGCCCGCGCGCGGGAGGAGTCTCCGAGCCATCGAATCTGCTGGCAGCGGCGGCTACGGCCATCCGGGCGATTGATCCCGAGGCGACCGTGATCGTCTCGGCGGAGCCGTCCGGCCACGCTGATTGGGCCGGTCTTTCTGGAATCGCGGCCTGCCCCCTGACGGTGGCGGATCTCCCCGCGGTAACGCTCTTCCCGAAACCCGCCCCTGTAAAGCCTGGCGCTCCGCGGCCCCTCTATCTTGCCACGTTGCAGCCTGAGAGGGAAGCGGCGCTCGCCTCGCGCGATCCCCTGAGTACCGCCGGGTCTCTAGCTCGCGCGCTCCTGGCCGGCCTCGCCGACGAGCGGATCGACGCGCTCTTTGTCGATCCCTGGATCGATCGGGCTGACTCTCCTGCTCCCTTCGCCCTGGCGCACCCCGACCTGACGCCAACGCCGGCGCTCCTCGCCTACCGGACGGTCGCGGGGCTTTTCCGGAGCCCTCGCCTCAAGGCACGCATCAAAGAGTCCTTCGTGCGCGGCTACCTTTTCGAGGAGGGCCGCGGGGTGGTAGCCGCACTCTGGAGTCCATCGGGTGAAGGAGCCATTGCCATCAAGACCGGCGCTGCCCGAGTCACCGTGACGGACGCGCTCGGTGCCGTCCGTGAATACCCCTGTCACGAGGGGATGGCCCTCCTCCCCATCGGCCCCATCCCCTGCTACGTCCGTCTCTCTGGCGGCCCGGTGAGGATCGAGCCGTTCCTTTCGCCCTTGCAGGATCCCATCGTCTGCCGGCCCGGCGAGGTCTCCCGCACCCGCGTCTATCTACGCAATCCGTTCCGACGGTTCCAGCCCGGCGCGCTCCGGCTCGTCTGCCCGCCAGGCTGGCGCGGCGACCTCGACTACCCGGATCCTGGCCGGCGCGCGCGCCTCCAGGCGTTCGGCGTTCAGGTGATGCCCCCCGCTCACGCCGAGCCCGGAGCCTATCAACTGGAGCTGTGGATCGATGGGGGTACCGGCACCCCTGTCCAAATGCAGATCCCTCTCACTTTGCTGAGTAGTGACATCGGTGTCGATTGTCGTTAAGGAATGAGCGGGTAGTTGGGCCGGGGCGTGGTGAGCGCCAAGTAAAATAGTACAAAGATGTGGTAGGTACCCGGTGCAGGGGTGGCGAACATGACCGCATGCAAGACAAGGCGCCTATCATTCGGTTATTGCTCTACTCGCAGAAGCTCGTGGAAGCGGGCCTGAAGCGGGGTGA
>JAAZEM010000045.1 GCA_012512265.1 Armatimonadota bacterium
AACGACTCGAACTGCGCGGCGAGGAGCATGTAGATGAGCAACACCGCGAGTATCACGGCCAGGCCCATCCCCGCGAACTCCTCTTGCTGGCGCTTCATGCTCGTTCCCCAGTCCCGATAGTAGCCGGCGGGCATCTGTACATCCGCGAGTGCTTTCTCTACATCCGCGCGGATCTCGCTGAGTGGCCGGCCCTGGGGGGAGCCGGAGACGGAGATGTAGCGCCGACGGTTGAGCCGTGTAATGTCGCTGGGGCCGACCGCAAACTCCGGTTGCGCCACCTGCCCCAGGAGGACATGCTGGGCTCCTTCGCCGGATGCCCCTCCCGATCCCGCGAGCGCGAGGGGGATGTTCATCAGGTCATCCACGTTCTTGCGCTTCGACTCGGGCAGCTGGACGAGGATGGGATACTGGAAGCCATCCTCCTGGAAGTAGCTCGCGATGGTGCCGCTAGTCGCCGTCTTCAGAGTGTTGGCAACGTCCGTGAAGGAGACGCCCAGCTGGAGCGCCTTATCGCGATCCACGCGCCACTGGACCTCCGGGGTGGCTTCCTGCCAGTTTACGTCCAGGTTCTCCAGTCCCGGGATCTCGCGCATGCGGTCCATCATGGTCCGGGCCAGGCTGGAGAGGGTGGCCAGATCGTTCCCGAAGATGTTGATCTGGATGTTTTGCGCGCCTCCGGTGATGATGCGCGACACCAGGTCGGTGGAGCGGATCTGGATGCGCGCGCCCGAGATCTGGGAGAGCTCTTTCCGCAGCTCGCCGATCACCTCTGCCGAGGAGCGCTTGCGATCCGCGCGCAGCTTTACGGTCACCGAGCCCTCGTTGCCTTGAAGCCTGGGGGATGTGCCGCGCAACGCCATGCCCGTGCCCGCCGAGGCGAGGATCATCTCGACATCCGGGTGCCGCATGATGATCTCCTCGGCCTTGCGCACGACGGCATCTGTCTTGTCCAGCGCGGTTCCGACGGGCATGTTGATTCTGACGGTCAGGTCGCCCGTATCAGTCTCGGGCATCATCTCTGTGCCGATGAACGGCGTGAGCAGCCACGTGGCCGCTGTCACCGCGCCAGCAATCGCGATCACCCAGAAACGATGGCGAAGAGCCCAGTAGAGCGCGCCCCGGTAGGTCGTATCCAGCGAATCGAAGAAGCGGCCCGCGGCCGCGAACGCGCGCTCCAGGAGCCCCGGCCGGTGGCCGTTGGAGAGGTTCTCGCGATGCGCCTCGCCACGAATGAGGCGGGATGCGAACATTGGGACGGACATGGTGGCATCCACGAGCGAGAGCGAGATCGCGAAGACAACCACCAGCGCGAACTGCGCGAACATCTGGCCGGCCTGCCCCTTGATCAGGAGCAGCGGCAGAAAGACGATGATGACGGTCAGTGTCGAGGCAACGACGGCCGATAGGATCTCCTGCGTGCCGGTGACAGCGGCCTCCTCGGCGCTTTTGCCATCTCTTTCGATATGCCGGAAGATATTCTCGAGGACGACGACGGCATCATCCACAATCAGGCCGACTGCGAGCGCCAGGCCGCCCAGCGACATCGTATTCAGCGTATAGCCGCACAGGTAGAGGAGCGCGAACGTGGAGATAACCGAAACCGGGATGGAGAGCGCCACCACCAGCGTGCTGCGCACGTTGCGCAGGAAGAAGAGGAGGATTAGGACGGCGAGGATGCCGCCGATGATCGCGTGCGTCTTCACGTCGGCGACGGCGTGCTCGATGAAGTGCGATTGGTCGGACGCGACATGAAAGCTGAGCTCCGGATAGAGCTCGCGTGCTCTCTCCACACGCTTGAACACCGCTTTGGCCGTGTTCACGGTGTTGGCGCCGCTCTGCTTGGAGACGATCAGGCCGGCGGCCGGCTCCCCATTGAGGCGCGAGTACATGCGTGTCTCCGCGTGGGTGTCGGAGACGGTCGCCACGTCGCGGAGAGTGACCAGGCGCCCGTTGAAGGAGCCCACCGGAAGGCGCTCGATCTCTTTCGGATCGGTGAACCACCCCAGGCTACGGATGAGGTACTCAGTATCGCTTTGCCGGGCAATGCCGGCAGGGAGGTTGGCGTTTTCCTGGACGAGGCGGCTCGTGATCTGCGAGAGAGTGAGGTTATGCGCGCGCAGGCGCGCCGGATCCACCTCCACCAGGATCACTCGCTCCTGGCCGCCCGTCACCGCCACCGAGGCGACGCCATCGGCGGCCTCGATGATCGGCGAGATCTCGTTATCCAGGAGGGTGCGCAGCTTCACCTGGTCGGCGATCCCGGTCACTGCAATCGTCAGAATTGGCATCTGCGACGGGTCGAACTTGTAGACCGTCGGGTTTTGCAGCGTCGGGTCGTTGGGGAAGGAGCGTTGGGCGCGCTGCACCTGCTGGAGCACGTCCACGGCGGCCTGCCCGATATCGGTGCCCCAGTTGAACTGGATGCGCACGGACGAGTTGCCCTCCGAGGATGTGGAGCTCACTTCATAGACGTTGCTGAGCGTGGAGACCGCGCGCTCGATCGGGCGGGTGATCTGCGCCTCGATCTCCTCCGGCGCCACGTTGGGCCAGGAGGTAACGACCGAGATGCTGGGAAGCGATACCTCCGGCAGAAGATCCACCGGCAGGCGCGTGAGGCAGATGGCGCCCAGGAGGACCATCGCCGCGATCCGCATGGTGACGGCCACCGGGCGAGAGACGGAGAATTTCGCGATGTTCATTCCGGCCGCTGCCCTCCGGAGCCAGGGCCCGCGGCAGACGCCGGGCCTTGACCACTGCCAGACTGGCGTGGGGCGCCCCGTTCTTCGTCGGGGCGCTTGCCTGCGCCTTGTTTGCTCCCTTCACCCGCGGGGCGCACGGCCTGGCCGTCTTTGAGCGGGCGGGCCGTCATCACGACGATCCTCTCGCCGGGCTGCAATCCTTCGCGGATCTCGAGGCCTTGATTGTCACTCGCGCCGGTCACCACCGGTCGATGGCGGGCGATGTTCTCAGCGTCGACGACCACCACGAACGGGCCGTTCTTTCCGGTCTGCACGGCCTCCGGCGGCACGACGACCGCGTTGGGAACCCGTTCCGTGACGAGCGTGACCCGCGCGAACATGCCCGGCTTCAGCAAGTTATCGCGGTTATCCAGGGTGATGCGGATCGCGAACTGGCGCGAGACAGGGTCGGCAGCGGCATTGATCTGCGTCACCTTGCCGGTGAAGCTCTTCCCCGGAAGCGCATCAAAGCTCACTGTGGCCGTATCGCCCTTACGCACCTGCCGGTGCACCTCCTCGGGGACCGAGATGGTGACCCATACCTGGTTCATCGCCTGCACCGCCAGAATCTGCTGGCCAGGAGTGGCGACCGCGCCCGGGTCCAGGTTGCGCGCGGTAACAAAGCCATCGATGGGGGAGGTGATCACCGTGTGCGCGAGCATTGCCTCGGCGTTCTCTAGGGAAGCCTGCGCGGCATCGACGGCGGCCTGCAAAGCAGAAAGGTTTCGCTGGTAGGCCGGCTTGCGGGCTGTGTTGGCGCGGGCGAACTCCAGTGCGGCGCGTGCCTGGGAGACCTGAGCGCGCGCGGCTTGAACGTCGGCGGTGCACCGGGTACGCGTGATCTCCACGCGCTTCTCCGCAGCCTGCTTCTGGGCGATGGCCGAATCGCGCGCCGCGATGGCGGCCTTGAGCTGGCCGCGCGCGGCATCGAGCGCCGCCTCCTGGACGCTCACCTGCGTGCGCGCGTTGTCGACATCCTGCGCGGCGACGTAGCCCTGCTGGTAGAGGTCATTGACGCGCTTGAAGGCAGCACGCGCGTTGTCTAGATTGGCCTGAGCGCTCCGGATCGCGGCCTCAGCATTCGCCATCGAGGCCATTGCGGACTCTACCCGGCCCTCGGCCTCGGTGACGGCTGCCTTCGCTGCGGCGACCTCGGCATCCAGGTGCTGCTCTGCCTGAGCGGCGCGCGCCTGGGCGCTGGCGAGAGCCGCCTCTTGCTGGCGGATATCCGCGGTGACCGAGACCTCCGTCGGCGCCTCATTCTCGGCGGCCTGCGCCAGGCGGTGCTTGGCCTCGGCGACCGCCGCCCGCCGCTGCGCCACCTGGGCGCGCAGCTCCGAGGGATCGATGCGCACCAACACCTGGCCCTGGCGGACCGGATCGCCCTCCCGTACCTGGATGAACGTGATCCGCCCCGTGATTTGTGAAGAAACCTTGACGCTCAAAGGGGCTTCGACGCTGCCTACCCCCTCAAACGACCGGACAATATCGCGCACCTGCGCGGGGGCTAGCGAGACGACCGGCATCATCTGCCGGCGGGCCTGCCGCTGCTCGCTGGCCATGCGGGCCTCGGCCCGCTTCTCCTGCAGTCGCCCGTTGATCAGCCACCCCAGCACAAGGAGTGGGATGAGTGCAATGATCCAACGCTTCATATTCGTGCGATCCCTCGAGGCCGGCCAAGAGCGCGCCTGGGTGCTTCCAGGGAGACTAGCGGAACGAGCGCCGGGGAATAGATGGCCTGGCGCATTGCCCCTCGCGCCGGGTGTGTAGGATTCCGACGCCTTGCACACCGAGGGCGGCGGACGCCAAGGGGAGATTACCTCGACCTCCGCCTCAGGTTCAGGCTCGACCATTACTTCCTGTTTGCTATCTTTGACGCCGGATCCTTGCCTGCGGGTCAGTGTTAACAGAACGCTAACATTCTGGTCCCGGGCGGGCAGGGGAACGGGGCAGGACCGGCCTGGAGAGCAGCAAGGTGATCCGAACGCGTGAAACCGGCATCGAGAACGGGGTTCTCTTGAGGCAATGAGGAGTGAACACCTGGCCGGACAGGCTCCCCGGCATCAATCCCCTCGCGGGGTAATGGTGCCTGATTTTCCACCTCAGGTGCTCACACTACCGCCAGTATACCCCATGAGTGCCAACAGGTAAAGAGCGTGGGGCAATGTGCCGGGATTCCGACATAAGGAATCCAAAGCCTCGGAGGCAGCGCGCAACCCGGCGCACGGCGATAAATCACCGCGCTGCTTGCGAGCGAAGCCCTGCCGGGCTGGGTTGGACTGCACTCGCGGGTGCCTTAGAATGGCAAGGGCTGGGAGGGGAAGCCCGAAGGGCTTTGCCGGAAAGCAGCGCGGAGCTTCGAGCTCCGCGCGTGCGGGCGGCCCTCTCCCTATGTCGGAATCTCAGGGCAATGCGGTTGACGAGTTCCAGGCCGACTGGGTGGCGCTCTCAGCGGACCGCGAAGCGGTCCCACAGCATAGCCCAGGGTCTCCTGACCCTGGATCTCGCGTTCGGAAGATACCTGGCATCCCAACGGGGTGCGACAATACATGGTAGCGGTTTGTCCGATCTCTTCGTGGGCGTAGCGCATGATCGAGGGTGCGGACACCCTGGGCGGAGTTGTACGCTCCCTTCGGGAGCGTGGCATGGTCTCCCGCGTGACGACGGAAGAGGCTGGAGAGGGCCGGTGCCCGGGCTATCCGGCATGGGGTCAGCCGGCGAGGGCAGTAAGGCAGCGCTCCAGCTTCTCCAGGAAGAGGCCGATCTCCTCCTCGGTCACGCTGAGGTTCGGACGGGTGCGGATGGAGCGGCATCCTGCGCCAAGCAGGAGCAGGTTCTCCTGTTGAAGAGCAGTTTGGATCAGCCTGGCGCGCACTTCGGGCGTGGGGAGCGAGAAGCCCTGGAAGAGCCCCATCCCGCGCACGTTGCGCACCAGCTCCGGGAACCGGCACGAGAGCGCGCGCAGGCCGTCCGCCAGGAGCTCGCCCTTGCGGGCCGCCGCCGGGATCAGCCCCTCGCGCTCCACGATCTTCATCTCCTGGACGAAGCGGACCATATCGGCCAGGCTCCCTCCCCAGGTGGAGTCGAGGACGCCGCGATCCTCCATCGGGTGGAGCATGTAGACCACACCGGCGCCGAACTTCTTCGCCGTGGCGATCGCCTGGGGCGGATAGGGGAGATCGAGCTGGTCCGCCATGAAGAGCGCGCCGGTCGGGCCGCCCGCGGTCTGCACCTCGTCAAACCCGAGGAAGACCGAGTGCTCGTGCGCCAGGCGACTGAGGCCCTGGAAGAACTCAGGCTCGGCGCAACGATGCCCGCCCGCGCCCTGGATCGGCTCGGTGACGATGCCGACCACTTCGCCCTGGAAGCGCTCGAGCAGCGCGGCGACGGTCTGAAGCGCCTCCTCGGTGCGCCTCCGGTTCTCCGACTTCGGCAGCGACGTGTCGATAGCAGGGAACGGCACCTGCACATTCCCCGGGATGAAGCCGTGGAAATCCTTCGTCGCTACCGGATCAACCGTCTGCGTCACACTGAGCGCGAAGATAGTGCGCCCGTGGAATGCCTGCTCGAAATAGAGGAAGCGGTGGGTCCGATCCGGTGGCCGCTGCCCGCCGTGGCGCTGGTGGTAGAGGTTGATGAAGTACTTCATCATATTCTCAACCGCCTCGGCGCCAGAATTGACGGCATACACCTCGAGGTGCGGATTGCGCATGCATTCAGGGGCCAGACGATGGAGCGTGCGGTAATACTCCAGGCACTCGGGCGTGAGAAAGTCGGGGTTGGCTACTTTGTTGTTGGCGGCGCGCACTAGGCGCTCCACGTACTCCGGCTCGTACAGGCCCGGGTGGTTGTGCCCGATCAGCTTCGATGCGTAGTAGCCCGCCCAGTCGAAGATCTCCTGCCCATCGATGGTGGCGAGCCACATCCCGTGGCACCGCGCCAGGTCGATGACGAAGGGGCGCACATCGGCCAAGACATAGCGGTCCAGCTCCGCGATCATCGCCGCGCTCGCCGGCCCCGGAAAAGACGGCCGCCCCGCGTTGTTATCCCCCGTCTGAATGCCTGCCTCCGCTATGATCTCCATGCCAACAGTATACCCTGCCGGTGACTTGCGATCAAGCAGAAGCCGCGCTCTCTCCAGGGGCCTGGGGGAGAGATGATCGGCTCGCGACGCCCCGGCGGAGTCTGGGAGGAGATTGGAGGGAGGGGCGTCAAACAGAAAAGCCTGGGCTTCCGAGGTAAGGAATCTGAAGCCACGGAGTCAGCGCGTATCCCGGCGCGCGGGGATCAATCCCCGCGCTGCTTGCAAGCGAAGCCCTGCCGGGCTGGGTTGAGGATACTCCCAGATGTCTCAAAACGGCGGTGGCTGGGAGACGGAGCCCCGAAGGGGCTTTGCCGGAAAGTAGCGCGGAGCTTCGAGCTCCGCGCGCGTGGGTGTTGCGCAACCCGGCGCGCGGTGCTGCAAGCACCGCGCTGCTTGCAAGCGAAGCCCTGCCGGGCTGGGCCGGGCTACATTCGCGGCGCAAGCGCAATGGTGCGGGCTGGGGGGGCGGAGCCCCGAAGGGGCTTTGCCGGAAAGTAGCGCGGAGCTTCGAGCTCCGCGCGTGCGCGCGACACTCTCTTATCTCGGAATCCCAGCAGATAAGGTATATCCCAGGTGGGGATTCTATCGGGCGACCCGGGGAAGCGCCGGGCGGGATAGGAGGAGCGAGATGCAAGAGAACGCGACGTCGGGCGCGGGCCACGCGGAGCCCGCGCGGGTAACATCCGAGCCTTTCGGGAAGACGCCGGAGGGCACCCAGGTGGAGCTGTTCGCGCTTCGCAACAGGAACGGCTGCGAGGCGCGGATTACCAACTATGGCGGCATCGTCGTCTCGCTGCATGTGCCGGACCGTTCCGGGGAACTCGCGGATGTCGTCCTTGGCTACGAGACGCTGGAAGGCTACCTGAAGTCATCGCCCTATTTCGGGTGCATCGTGGGCCGCTATGGGAATCGCATCGGCGGCGCCCGGTTTACCCTGGACGGCAAGACGTATACGCTCGCCGCGAATGATGGCCCAAACAGCCTCCACGGCGGCGTCCGTGGCTTCGATAAAGTGGTGTGGGCCGCGAAGGTGATCCCCGGCGAGGATGGCCCGGCGCTCGAACTCCGCTACACCAGCCCGGATGGCGAAGAGGGCTTCCCCGGCACGCTCGCGGTCTGTGCGGTCTACGCCCTGGGAGACGACAACGCCTTGCGCCTCTCGTTCGAGGCGAAGACAGATAAGCCGACGGTGTGCAATCTGACTCACCACTCCTACTTCAATCTGGCGGGGCAGGGGAAGGGCGATATCCTCGGTCACGAGATGATGATCGCGGGGAGCCACATCACCCCCGTGGACTCCACGCTGATCCCGACGGGAGAGCTGCTTCCGGTGGCTGGCACGCCCTTCGATTTCACGCGCCCGCGCCCCATCGGCGAGCGGATCGATCAGGAGGAGGAGCAACTCGCGTTCGCCGGCGGGTATGACCACAACTGGGTGCTCGACAAGCCGGCGGGCGCGCTTGGCCTGGCGGCGCGCGTCTGCGAGCCCGCGAGCGGGCGCGTTTTGGAGTGCTGGACCACCGAGCCGGGGATCCAGTTCTACACCGGCAACTTCCTCGATGGCACGATCGTCGGGAAGGGCGGCCAGGTCTACCGGCGGCGCTACGGCTTCTGCCTCGAACCGCAGCACTTCCCCGATTCTCCAAACCAGCCGCGCTTCCCGACGGTAGTCCTGCGGCCTGGTCAGGTCTACCGGTCGGCGATGGAGTATCGCTTCCAGACGCGGTAGCCAGGCCCGCCGCCTGGAATCAGGCTTGCGTGAAGGCGACCAGCGCGTCGAGGAGCGCGGCGCCCAGCCGCCGGTACTCCTCGCGAGAGAGCACCCTCCCGCGGATCTGGGCGTAGGGCGTCTCCAGGCAGAGCGACGGGATGCCGAGCGTGTCCCACACGTAACTGCTCAGGATGCCTCCATCGCTCCACCGAGAGGCGTAGGTCGCCTGCACGTCCGGCTGCTCGCGGATGAACTCCGCGGGGAGGCGCTCCCGGATGAAGAGCGCCGCCGCGCGCGTCGCATCCACGTGTTCCTCGGGGCGTGAGGGCCGCGGCAGGTGGAAGTAGGCGCCCTCTGTCTCGGCCGCGCCGGGGCCGTGCAGATCCACCACCAGCGCCGGGCGGCAGCGGCGCGCCCAGCGGTGCAGGTCTCTCTGGATGACGAGGACCTCGTGGCGCATCGGCGGGCGCGTCCACGCCCGGTTGAGATCGTAGGGGAAGGGATCCTTGCCATAGTCGCCTTCCAGCACGCCATCCAGGTGGGCGAACGGCACCGCCCAGAGGAGAACCCGCGCCGGATCGACCGCGCGGCGCGCGTGCCGGAGGATGCCATCGAGCACCCAGGAGCCAGGCGTCTCACCGGCGTGCTGCCGGGCGATGACGTAGATCCCGGCCGCTTGCGCGGGCTCGTTACCGAACGCGTTGGCCAGGTGAGTGAGTGGCCGTCCCTTCTGCGTAACGCCAATCGCGGCCTCGTGCCAGTAGCCCGGGCATTCGGAGAGCGTCCACGCCAGGTCCTCCGGCAGGTAGGGGTAGCAGAACGCGAAATCGAAGGAGGACGCCCGCGGGTTCACTACCCAGACGGCCTCATGCTGGCCATCCGGCAGCTCGCGGATCTCGGTTTCGGTCACCCGCTCCCAGTCGCCACTGGCGTGTCGATAGACCGGGCGCGTTGTTCTCCCGCCTGCGCCGAAACCGAGGCAGGTATCGGCATTCGTGAGGACCAGCTCGACCGGGCGCCCGGTGCATCCCTCGATGCGGATCCAGAACCAGAGCGCCTCGGTTCCACCGCGCGGATCGGCCGCGAAGCGAACGACGTCACGTTCAGGCAGCGCCGCCGTTTCGATAGCACACGCGTTCCCACCCGGGAAATCGGTTCTTACTTCCAAAGCCATGGTGGCTCCTCTCATGGGGGTGGGGACGGACGCGGGCCGGCGGCTGACCGCGCCACCAAGCCGGCCTCACCACCCAGGGTGACCGGGCGGATTGGGTCCGCCCGGCGCTCATGGCTCCACTAGATCCGCCGCCGCCGCGTTCTGCTCCACCTGCTGGATGCTCTTGCATCCAGGAATGACGCAGGTGACCGTCGGATTTTTCAGGCACCACGCCAGAGCCCACTGCGCCATCGGCACGCCCTCGGGCACCTCTTGCTGCCGGATCCGCTCCACTTCCGCCACGGTCGCGCGGATCTGCGCAGGGTCACGGTGCGAGCGGACATCGTTGGACGGGAAGTGGGCGCTGGCGTCATACTTCCCGCTGAGGAAGCCGCTTGCCAGCGGCACGCGCGCCAGCACACCCAGGTTCTGCCGCTCGCACGAGGGGAAGACGAACTCCTCGGGGATGCGGTGGAGGCGGTTATACACCACCTGGATTGCCTCGGCGCCAACGCGCGTTGCGGAGTCCACCTGGTACAGGTTCTCCTCGGGAGTGCTTGGGGTGGGCACGGAGATGCCGAGGTGCCTCACCTTGCCCAGGCGCACCTGCTCCTGAAGCATCTCCCACAGCCCCGGCGTGTCGAACTCCTCGTCGGTGCCGGAGTGGAACTGGTAGAGATCCACGTAGTCCGTCTGCAGCGCCCGAAGCGAGTCCTCCAGCTGCTGACGCACCTCGTCCGGCTTCCATCCGGGCAGGTGGCCGAACTTGGTCGCCACGATCCACTCCTCGCGGGGCTGACCCCTCAGGAACTGCCCGATGAGCGTCTCGGAGCGGTGGCCCTCGCCATAGCACTCGGCGGTGTCAATCAGGTTGATCCCCAGCTCGCGCCCGCGACCGAGGATGGCCGCCACCTCCTCCTCGGTGAACGTCTTTCCCCAGGCACCTCCGAACTGCCACGTGCCGATGCCGATGACCGAGACGCGCATCCCAGTCTTGCCCAGCGTGCGGTACTTCACTGGCCTGCCCTCCATCCACCGGCCGGCAATGCCTCCGTGGAGGAGATACGCGCCGTTCAGGGGGCATTCCTGTTTGGATGGGGCCCCCAAAGGCATCGGTCTGACATGAGCTTACCCGGCGTGCTCCACCGTTTAGCCGGCCCACTTACAGACGCGATCCAAGAAGGGGATCGCGACGCGCATCAACAATAAGAGCCTATGGAACAGGTCATCCGCGGCAAGGCGGGTCTGCGCCGCGCCGTGACCCGGACGGCATAGATGCGGAGGGAAGGAATGGCACTCAAGGTTGGTATTGTTGGGATGCGCGGCATCGGGAATACGCACGCAGCCGCTCATGTGCAGGATCCGCTCTCGGAGCTGGTCGCCGTCTGCGATCTGGTGAAGGAGCGGGCGGAGGCCGGTGGAGCAAAGCATGGCGTGCCGGCGTATGGGTCGCTGAAGGAGATGCTGGCGGCCCACCCGGAGATCGACATCGTCGACGTGTGTACCGGCGGCTTCGAGAACGGGAGCTGGCATTTCGAGCCGGTGATGGAGGCGCTCGAGGCGGGGAAGCACGTCCTCGTCGAGAAGCCGATCTCCAACAACATCGAGGAAGCCCGGCAGATGGTCGCCAAGGCCGCGGAGAAGGACCTTTACCTTGGCTGCAACCTGAACCACTACTTCACCGAACCGGCGGAGCGGGCGAGGCAGTACATGGATGAGGGCCAGGTGGGCGAGCTGGTCTACTGCCTCCACAAGATGGGCTTCAATGGGGGCGAGGCCACCTATGCTCCCTCGAATGCCTCGCGGAGCAAGGGCTTCCCCTACTTCCACCTGAAGGCGTTCCTGGCCCATCCCTTCAGCGTGATGCGCTACTTCTGCGGTGACATCACGCATGTGCAGGCATTCGTGGATCGGCCCGGATTCCGGCGCGCCGCCGGTGACGGGATGCTCTCCATCGCGAGCATCCATGTTCGCTTTGCCAATGGCGGCGTCGGCTACCTCCTCTCCCAGCGTGGCGATGCGACCTATGGCCTGGGCGGCTGGTGGAGCTTCGAGGTAGCGGGCACTCGCGGCACCTTCTGCATCGAGAACTGCGTGGAGAAGTGTACCTTCTGGCCGGCGCCCAAGCCGGGCCAGGCCGGGAACGCGGCCGCCATGTCCGGAGGCGGAGCCGGCGGCATCGAGGTTCTCGATACCGGAATCAAGGACTTTGGCGCGACCTTCCCGCGGCGCATCCATGCCTTCCTCGAGGATGTGACCAACGGCGTGCCGCGCGATATGCTCCGCGCTTCCGGGCGCGACGCCCTGGCAACGCTGGAGTACACCTGGGCGGTGATAGAGTCGTATGAGCAGGGCGGCATCCTCGTGCGCCCGAACCCGCTCCCGCCCATCCATGGCGATGCCCGGGTGCTCCTCGACTGAGAAGAGGGGAGGAGACGAGGCAGACGCGCGAAGCGCGCGCCCCGTCTCCTCCATCGGTTGATCCGAACCAGCTGAAGCCGGCATCTCGAGGCGGTTCGCCGGAAGCGGGCGCGCCACCCTCTGGCGCTCTTCTCCCGCGAGTAGCTCGTCCCCGCCGCATGCCCGCCGTGCGAAG
>JAAZEM010000046.1 GCA_012512265.1 Armatimonadota bacterium
CCGGCGACGGGGGCGTGCGCGTGCTCCGTGACGGCCTCGCCGGATGCGGCCGGGATGGCTCCTCCTACGGCCCCTATCGATAGCGGGGCCCCGCGATTGGTGGTGGTGCAGGGCCCGGCACTGGGAGGTACCGTCACCTTGACGGACGCGCCGGCCGTGATTGGGCGGTCCGCGGAGAGCGACCTGCCTCTCGTGCAGGATAGCACCGTGTCGCGCCGGCATGCCAGCGTGATCCGGCAAGAGGGTGGCTATCTGATCCGCGATGAGGGGAGCTCCAACGGCACTTTCGTGAATGGACAGCGCGTGACGGAACAGCTCCTCCGTCCGGGGGATGAGATCCAGGTAGGCAGCACGCGCATCCGTTTCGAGGCGTAGAGGCGGCTTGTGGAATGGCGCCCGCGGGTGCCATGGGAGGGCAATGAACTCCAGGCTGAAGATACTGTTGGAGGCAATGGCCGGGGCGGCCGGCGGCTTTGTCGCGTGGGCGATCATGGAGCCGATCGAGTTCCTGACCAGCGACACGCAGCGCCTGGTGGCGGACGCCGCCGCCTGGTGGTCGCTCGCGATCTTCGGCGCGATCATGGGCAGCGCGATCAGCGCGGCGATTGGCGCGGTGGAAGGTCTGGCGACGGGATCGCGCCGGCAGTTCTGGCGGTCGGTCGTGATTGGCGCGGTCGTCGGCCTGGGCGGCGGGCTCATCGGCCTCTATTTTGGCCAGGTAGTCTATGCGCGCTTGCAGCCCCAGCCGGCGGGCGGAGCGCTGACGGTCAGCCTCTTTGGCTTCCTGCAGGGCGTTGTGGCGCGGGCCGTGGGGTGGGCGCTTGTCGGACTGGCTATCGGGGTCGCGCAGGGGGTGCCCTCCTGGTCGCCTCGCAAGATGAAGCACGGCATGATCGGCGGAGGGATCGGCGGCTTCTTTGGCGGCATGATGTTCGACTTCATCGGGGAGATCTTCCAGATGGGGGGCGAGTTGAGCCGCTTCGTGGGCATGACGATCACCGGGGCGGCCATCGGCTTCTTCCTCGGCCTGGTGCAAGACCTGATGAAGCAGGCCTGGGTCGTCGTCTTGCGCGGGCGCAACGAAGGTCGGGAGTACATCCTCGATAAGGCCGTCAGCGTCCTCGGGCGCGATGAGCTGGTGGATGTGGGCGTCTTCGGAGATCCCTCGGTAGCGCCCTGGCACGCGGCGATCAAACTGGACGGCGGGGCCTATGTGATCGAGGATCTGGAGACATCGCCGGGCGGCACCCTGGTGAATGGGCAGCGCGTGTCCAGGCAAGTGTTGCGCGAGGGCGATACAATCCAGCTCGGGGCGACGAAGATCCTCTTCCATGAAAAGGTGGGTTCGGCGCCCGCGCGCCGCGCGCGCGATGTGAGCGCGACGCCGTCTCCGCGGGTTCCGGCGGTCGCCGACAACATTTGCGCCTTCTGTGGCCAGGAAAAGGATCCCCGTACCGGGGACTGTGCGTGTACGCCGGTCGCGCCGCCAGCCCCGGGGTTTGCCCCGGCGATGGAGGCGGCCGGCGCAACTCCGGGAACGGGCGCGGTGATGCCCCGGCTCTCGGAGATGCCGGCGACGGCGGCGCAGGCTCGGCTGGTGGGTATCAGCGGGCCCTACGCCGGGCAGACGATCCCGCTATCGGGTGAGGTGCTCACCATCGGTCGCGAAGCGGGGCGCGATCTTCAGCTGTCAGGAGATGGCACCGTGTCGCGACGGCACGCTGTGCTGCGTGTTGAGGACGGTGGATACGTCATCGCCGATGAGGGCAGCTCGAACGGCACGTTCGTGAATGGCGTTCGTATCAATGCTCAGCTGCTGCGGAGTGGCGACCGCATCCGTATCGGCGCGAGCGAGTTCGTTTTTGAAGCCGGAGGTGCATTCTGAAAGACACTCTCAAGATCTTCTCGGGCAGTTCGAACCCGGAACTAGCGGAGGAGATCTGTCGCTGTCTCGATATTCCACTGGGTCGCGTCGTTCGCTCGCGCTTTGCCAACGATAACCTCTTCATCCAGATCGAGGAGAGCGTGCGCGAATGCGATGTGTTCGTTGTGCAATCCTCCTGCCCGCCCGTGAGCGAGGGGATTGTCGAGCTGTTGATCCTGATCGATGCGCTCCGCAGCGCGTCCGCGTCGCGGATCACGGCGGTATTGCCTTACTATCCCTACGTGCGCTCCGATAAGAAGGACCAGCCACGAATCTCGATTACAGCGAAGCTGATGGCGCAGCTGCTGCGCGCGGCGGGGGCCGGGCGCGTGCTCACCATGACGCTCCACTCGCCGCAGATCCAGGGGTTCTTCGATATTCCGGTCGACCACCTGCAATCCACGCCGGTGCTCTGCAGCTATTACGCGCAGTTGCCGGTGATCCGGGAGTGCGTCGCGGTGGCGCCGGATGCCGGGAGTGCCAAGCGCGCCGGCAGCTTTGCCCAGCGCCTGGATATTCCTCTTGCTTTCGTGGACAAGCGCCGGCTGGGCAACACCGACGATGTGGCCAGCCGCGCAGTCGTGGGCGATGTGCGTGACAAGCACGTGATCATCTTCGATGATGAGATCAGCACCGCTGGCTCGCTGATGGGCGCGGTGGATGTGCTCAAGAACGCGGGCGCGCGCGAGATCTACGTGGGGTGCACGCACGGGGTTCTGTGTGGCCCGGCCATCGAGCGGATTGCCGCGTCGCCGGTGAAGGAGGTTGTCGTAACGAACACGGTGCCGTTGCCGCCGGAGAAGCGACACCCGAAGATCAAGACGCTCTCAGTGGCGCCACTTTTCGCGGAGGCAATCAAGCGAACGCATACAGGCCAGTCGATCCACTCGCTCTTCCTCTGAGATCATGAAGGTCTGTCTGGTCTACCCCAATCTGCCGCCAGTGGTGGATGGGGTAGGGGAGTATACCTGCCACCTGGCGGGCGAGATGGCTGCGCAAGGCGCCGAGGTGACCGTGATCAGCGGCCCCGTTCCCGAAGGCGCGGGGAAGGTCTGCCCGGTCTCCGGAAATGTGCGTCTTGGGCGCACCATCCATCGCTGGGGGGTGCGCGGACTCGGGCGATTGGTGGGCGCGATTCGGGAGACAGGGTGTGATGTGGTCGTCCTCCAATACACCCCGTATGCGTACGCCCGATGCGGGTTGGGGGTGGGCGTCGCGCTCCTGCCGCACATCCTCCGCGTCCGGCTGCCTTGCAAGGTGGCAGTGGCGCTGCACGAGCCCTGGATCCCATTTCAGGGCGGCCCCGGGCGATTGCTTGTCGCGGGATGGCAGCGCCTTGCCACCGGCTACATGGTCGGCGCATGTCACCGTGTGATCGTGACCACGGAGAAGCGCCGGCGGCAGCTCCAACGCCTCGTCTTCCCGGTGGGGGGCAACGTCTCCGTCGTGCCCGTCAGCTCGAATATCCCCGTGGTGGAGTGCGACCGCGCGGCTGCCCGCGCGCATCTGGGCGTTGGAGACGGGGAGACGCTCTTTGCCATCTTCGGCATGTCGCACCGGCACCGCGACTATGAGGCGGTATACCGCTGCTTGCACACCTTGATTGCCGAAGGCCACGCCTGCCGCCTGGTGAACATCGGTAAGATTGCCAGCCCCGGGCGGCTGCAGGCGCTGTGCCGTCTGGAGAAGGAACTCGGCCTGGAAGGCTACATCTCGTGGACCGGTTTCTGCGATGCCGAGATGGTCTCGCGGATCCTCCAGGCAGCCGACGTCGCGGTGATGCCGGAGCGCTTCGGGATCTCCACGCGCCAGACGACGTTGATGGCGGCTCTCTCGCACGCCTTGCCTGTCGTGGCGTGGCGTGGCCCGGAGACGGATCCCGTGCTGGAACGCAGCGGCGCGATTGTCTTTGTCAACGCGGGGGATGAGGATGGCCTGACCGCGGCGATGCGCGCCGCCGTGCTGAATCCCGGCACGCGCAACGCGATGGGCATGCGCGGGCGAGAGCTGTTCGAGGAGCATTTCTCGTGGCCACGGGTGGCGGAGCTGACCCTCAAGGTGCTGGGGCGCCCCTGATCTCAGGTCGGCTTGCGTAGCACGACTGCGCGAGCCGCCTGGGCGATTGCCCCGGCGGTGAGCCCGTATCGCTCCAGCAGGGCGCGCGGCTCTCCGGACTCCGCGTAGGTATCCCCCAGGTTGACGAAACCGAGCGGAACCGGATAGCGTGCTGATAGCACCCGCGCCACAATGCTCCCAAGCCCTCCGTGGGCCAGGTGCTCCTCTGCCACGACGAGCGCGCCGGTCTCCCGCGCGGCCTGCTCTAGAGCATCCTCATCGATCGGCTTCACGCTCGAAAGGTTGAGAACGCGCGCGGAGAGGCCCTGCCGGGCAAGTTCCTCGGCCGCGTCCAGCGAGGCCGCGACCATGATTCCATTGGCCGCGAGCGTGAGGTCGCTCCCCTCCCTCAGCACGGTGGCTCTTCCGGGGCGAAAAACGCACCCTGACTCGTGGACCACCGGCACCGGGGGCCGGCCGCAGCGGATGTAAACCGGGCCATCGATCTCGGCCGCGGCCTGCACCATCGCGCGCGTCTCGACCTCATCCGCCGGGACGAAGACGCGAACGCCGGCCAGCGCGCAGGCGAGGGCCATGTCTTCCACGGCCATCTGGGATGGGCCGTCTTCGCCCACTGTGATCCCCGTGTGCGTGCCCACCAGCTTCACATTCAGGCGCGGGAGAGCAACGCTCATGCGGAGCTGGTCAAAGGCGTTCGCGAGCAGGAAGACGCCGAAGGAGGCGATCCAGACCTGCTTGCCGCATGCCGCGAGGCCACTGGCCACCCCGACCAGGTTCGACTCGGCGATCCCCACGTTGTAGAAGCGATCCGGGAACGCCTCCGCGAAGAGCTGGGTGCGGGTGGATGTGTTGAGATCCGCGTCTACCACCACCACGTCGGGGCGGGCATAGCCAAGATCACGGAGGGCCTCCCCAAAGGCCTCTCGGGTCGACTTCCCCAACGGACGAGCGGCCGGCGCAATCACTTCCATCCCAGTTCCTCCAGGGCCCGGTCGGCCTCTTCGGGCGAGAGTGCCTTGCCGTGATAGGCATAGTCGGACTCGACGAAGGAGACTCCCTTCCCCTTGCGCGTGTAGGCGATGATTGCCACGGGCTGGCCGGGAAAAGCGCGAGCGGCCGCGAGCGTGGAGAGGACCGCGGCCAGGTCATGGCCATCCACCTCGAGGGTGTGCCATCCGAAGGCGCGCCACTTATCCGGGAGGGGCGATAGGGGCATCACGTCGCGGGTGCTCCCTGTCTGCTGGTAGCCGTTGTGATCGACGATGCAGGTGAGGTTGTCCAGCCGGTACTTGGATGCGGAGAGGGCGGCTTCCCAGACTTGCCCCTCGTCAACCTCGCCGTCGCCGGTCATCACGAAAACGTGATACGGCAGGCTATCGAGCTTGCCTGCCAGGGCATGCCCCACGCCAATGGAGAGCCCCTGACCGAGAGAGCCGGTGGATGCCTCGACCCCGGGCAGCTTGCCCAGGATCGGATGCCCCTCCAGGCGCGAGCCAATGCGCCGGAGCGTGGCGAGCTCCTCGACCGGGAAGTAGCCTGCCTCGGCGAGGGCCGCGTAGAGCGCCGGAGCCGCGTGCCCCTTAGAGAGGATGAAGCGGTCGCGCTCTGGCCAGGTGGGGCGTTCGGGATCATGCCGGAGGATCCCGCCAAAGTAGAGCGCTACGAGGATCTCTACGGCGGAGAGTGAGCTGCTCGGGTGCCCTGAACGCGCCGCCGTGGTCATCGTGATGATATGCTTACGCAGGACGCGCGCCTTCTCGCGCAGCGCCTCTAGAGAAGCGGCCTGCAGCGCCGCGGCATCTGCCATCGGGTTCCCTCCCGGTGATCGGTCCGCCGCGAGAAAGAAGCAGGCCGGACGTGGCGCAGGAAAACCCTGGCGCACATCCGGCCCGCTACGGACCTACCACGGGGAGTCTACCCCGTCTCCCACGTTCTACACCCGAGACAGTGGCTTCTTAACCGCGGCCAAGCAGCCGGAGCGCACGGGAAGTGACGTTCTCGGGGGTGAACCCAAACTCGCGGGCCAGCACCTCGGCCGGGGCCGACGCGCCGAAGTGATCGAGCGCGATGATGTCGCCGTCGATGCCCACGTACTTATGCCACCCCATGGACGAGCCGGCCTCGACTGCCAGGCGCTTGACCCCAGGGGGGAGCACCGAATCGCGATAGGACGCCGGCTGCGCGTCGAACAACTCCCACGACGGCATGCTCACCACGCGCGCGCGCACGCCACGCGCCGCGAGCGCGTCCTGCGCTGCCAGCGCGACCGCAACCTCCGACCCGGTGGCGATGAGGACAATCTCCGGGGCGCCGCCTTCCGCGTCTCGCAGCACGTAAGCGCCCTTGCGCAGCCCCTCCGCGGGCGCGAAGACGCTCCGGTCCAGCGAGGGTAGGTTTTGGCGCGTCAGGAGCAGGACCGTCGGCCCATCCAGGCGCTCGATAGCCACGCGCCACGCCTCAGCCGTCTCGCTGGCGTCGGCGGGGCGGAGGGTGACCACGTTGGGCATCGCGCGGAGCATGGCGATCTGCTCGATAGGCTGATGCGTGGGGCCATCCTCTCCCACGCAGAAACTATCGTGGGTGAAGACGTAGATGACCGGCAGCTCCATGAGCGCGGAGAGGCGCAGCGACGGCTTCAAGTAATCGGAAAAGGTGAAGAAGGTGGCGGTGTAAGGCCGAAGCCCTCCGTGGATGGCGATGCCGTTGGCAGCAGCGGCCATGGCATGCTCGCGGACGCCGAAATGAACGTTTCTGCCCGCGTAGCCCCAGCCACCGCCGACAGCTCCCTCCACGCCTTCGCCGGGAAGAGCCGGGCTCTCGAAGTCGCCCAGACCCTTCATCACGGTGTTGGTGGAGGCGTTCAGGTCGGCAGAGCCGCCGAACAATCCCGGGTAGTGCGCCGCGATGGCGTTGAGCACCTTGCCGCCCGTCGCGCGCGTAGCAGCAGAGTCTTCGGGGCCAAAGACCGGGATCGCTTGATCCCATCCTTCCGGAAGCTTCCCGGAGAAGGCCACGCTCCACTCCTGCGCGAGCTCAGGGTTGGCCTCGGCCCAGGCGCGGAAGCGAGCTTCCCACTCGGCCTGTGCGCGGGCCCCCTCGTCAACCGCCTTGCGGAACGCGGCGAGTGCCTCCTGCGGCACGTGGAAATCGACATCTTCCGGCCAGCCCAATCGCCGCCGGGTCGCCACGACCTCGTCCTTGCCAAGCGGCGAGCCATGTGCCTTGGACGAGCCCTGCTTGTTCGGAGAGCCATAGCCGATCTGAGTTCGGATCACGAGGAGCGACGGCTGCTCGGTGTTCGCTTTCGCCTCCTGGATCGCCGCGTCGATTGCGTCGACATCATTGCCGTCTTCCACGGTGACCACGTGCCAGCCGTAGGCCTCGAAACGCTTGGCCACATCCTCGGTAAAGCAGAGAGGGGTGCCGCCATCAAGGGAGATGTCATTGCTGTCGTAAAGGCAGATCAGCTTGCCCAGGCGAAGGTGACCGGCGAGCGACGCGGCTTCGGCAGCCACGCCCTCCATCATGTCGCCATCCGTCGCGAGCACGTAGGTGAAGTGATCCACAACCGCCTGTCCGGGGCGATTGTAGCGCGCGGCCAGATGCGCCTCGGCCATCGCCAGGCCGACCGCGGTGGCCAGGCCCTGCCCCAGCGGCCCAGTGGTGACCTCGACGCCGGGCGTGAGTCCATACTCCGGGTGTCCGGCCGTCTTGCTGCCCCATTGCCGGAACGTCTTGAGATCGTCCAGCGAGAGGTCATACCCGGTGAGGTAGAGCAGAGAGTAGAGCAGCATCGAGCCGTGACCGCCAGAGAGAACGAAGCGGTCACGGTTCGGCCACTTCGGGTCGCGCGGGTTATGCTTCAGATGGCGTGTCCAGAGCGTGTACGCCATGGGCGCCGCCCCCATCGGGAGGCCCGGGTGCCCGGAGTTGGCCTTCTGAATAGCATCCACGGAGATCATGCGTATGGTGTTGACACAAAGCTCGTCAAGCGACATGGGCCATCTTCCCCAGGTAAGAGATGTAGACGGCAAGACCGCCGCCCCAATCACTGTTCGCCGCGAGCCCGCTGGAACCTTCTCCGAGAGGCGAAGAGCGAAGCGACGGGGGAGTAGTGGAGACGGGTGGAGCACGGGGGATGATGGCATCGCGGTGGGGCCTCGGGAACGGCACGTGCCGTCACCCCGCCTGCGTCTCTCCGACCGTGTCAGCCCGGAGCAGAGCGAAGGGCTTTCCACGGAGAAGGCGGAACGCTGCAGCCTGTCGGGCGTGCGCCTCTCTCGTCAGTCGTCAGGGTAGGTGGCGCTAAACGATTCGTGGAACGACTCGTCTCCGACGACGTTGGTCAGGTCCGCCTCATAGTGGCAGTTGGGGCAGCGCGCGGCGGTACCCAGGACGACATCGTACTCGAAGCCGCAGTTGGGGCACTCATAGCGGCCCAACTCACCGGGCGACATGTTCTGAGAGCCGATGGGGAGCTCGGTGATCTCGGAGCTAATCCCCATCTCCCCGAGCTCGTCGCGGTCGAGGGGCGTCTCCTCCTCGTCAATGTGATCCACCCGGCTGGCGCGGTCAGGATCGATGGAGAGGAGCTGAGCCTCAACGCCGTCGATGCTGGGCGTCTGGTTCAGGTCGGTGGTGTCAAACTCATCGTCGGCGGGTGGCTCGTTGGCGCGCGAGTCCGCGATCATGGAGAGGTCATCCCGCTCCTCATCGGGGGGTGGCTCGACCTCGAAGCCATCGGCACCAATATCCTGGGGCAGGCTGGAGCCAGTGCCGGGATAGGCAGAAGGGGCTTCCCCATCACGCCCTAGTCCGGCGCCAATCCAGGGGCTGCCATGGCGTGGGTTCGGCCTTCGTAGTGCGAGATCGCGCTGCCAGTCGGTATCATTTCGGTCTCTCCGCATCGTCGCCCCTCCCGGGGGAAGCGTACCCCGCCGGACGCAGCGGCAAACGAGAGGCTCCGGGATGGGCGTACAAAGAAGCGGGCCGGTGCCCTGGGGCACCGGCCCGC
>JAAZEM010000047.1 GCA_012512265.1 Armatimonadota bacterium
AGGCGATCCAGCCACTCTTGCAGGCCTTGCGCACCGGCAAGACCCAGCTACTGAAGGGCGTTTCGGACGAGTTGTGGCCAGCGATGATCAATAGCGAGGCGCGCGTGGCCGTCATGCGCCAGGTGGGGGCGACCTCGATGTTGGTCGTGCCCTTCATCGTGCGCGGGCACCTCACGGGATGGGCGAGTTTTCTGACAACCCGGCCGGGACGAACGTATCAGCCTCCGGATATCACCCTGGCCGAGGAAGTGGCCCACCATGTGGCGCAAGCACTGGATAACGCGCGTCTTTACCAGGAGGCGCGCGAGGCCAATGCCGCCAAAGACCAGTTTCTCGCCGTCCTCTCGCATGAATTGCGCAACCCACTCTCGCCTATCCTGACGGGCGTGGAGGTACTCCGGCGCAGCATCCCCCTGGATCCGCGCACCGAGCGCGTTCTGACCCTGATCGAGCGGAATGCCGAGCTGCAAGCCCGCCTGATTACCGATCTGCTCGATTTCTCGCGAATCCGGCGCGGAGCCATCGGCATCGAGCGCTCACCTGTTCCTCTCGATGCCGCGGTGAACGCCGCGGTCGAATCGACGCAGGGCGAGGCGAAGGCGGCGGGGTTGGCGGTGAAGCTAGAGATCCAACCGGGGGTATGGGTCCTGGGTGACCTGGATCGCCTGCAGCAGATCGTGGTGAACCTCCTCACCAATGCGATCAAATTCACACCGCCCGGGGGCGAGGTGCGCGTGCGCGTCGAGCGCGGGGAGCATGTGGGCCGGGTGATCGTCGAGGACACGGGAGTGGGCATCGACGCAGCGCTGATGCCCCGGCTCTTTGAGATGTTCCAGCAGGGGGAGATCGAGGGGCAGCGCGCCCGTGGCCTGGGGATCGGCCTGGCCCTCGTCAAGCACCTCACAGAGCTGCATGGCGGGCGAGTGTGGGCCGAGAGCGAAGGGGTAGGGAAAGGGAGCCGTTTCACGGTTGAGCTGCCCCTGGCTCCTGCCGCGGCCAGGGAACCAGCCGAGAAAGAGGCGCGGGAGCCGATGGCGGTCAGGATTCTCCTGGTGGAAGACAACGCCGATGCCCGTGAGCTCCTGCAGGCGGGCCTGGAGTTGCTGGGCTACACGGTTGAGGCGGTGGGTAGCGGCGAAGAGGCGCTCGCGTTGCTCTCGGAGATGCGCCCGGATGTCATTGTGGCGGATATCGGCCTGCCCGGCGTGGATGGCTACGAGTTTCTACGGCAGGCTCGCCGCATCCCGGGCCTGGCGAATGTGCCTGCCTTTGCCGCCACCGGCTATGGGCGGCCCGAGGACGTGGCGCGGGCGCATGAAGCTGGCTTCACGGATCACTTCGTGAAACCGGTCGATATCGCCGACCTGGACGCGCGCATCCGCAGCTATCTGGAGACGAAGCGGCACGGATAGGAATCCTCGGCGGCTAGGCGGATTGCGCGATGCGCGTGGAATGGGCCACTCCACGGCGCGCCCGTTTCTGCTCCTTCACCCACTGCCCCCTCTTTGCTGGCGGATTCGGCGCCGTCTCGCCTCGCGGAGTCGGCGCGCCCGTGGTTCCCGGCAGGAGCGCAGGCGCTGCCGCCGAAACGAGAGGCGATGCGGAGAGGGCGGCGGGCACGCCCATAGCGAACTGGGCTGCCACCGGGGGCCCTGCAACCTGACGCGATGGGCCGGCCTGCCACCTTGCCCGGCGATTCCTCACCCGGCCACCCGGCCGCGTCTGCCTGTAGTCGCGCGGGCGACCGTGCTCTCCCCCCGGGAGAGTGGGCAGGGTTGGAAGAGGAGTGTCGGTCTGCTCCTCGTGCTTCGTGATGTAGCGCGCCGGCGGATACGCGAACCACGTGGCACGAGGGATCTGCTTGCTTCATAGAAAGAAGCGCGAGAGATGAAACTCACCTTTCTTGGCACCTCGGCTGGAGAACAGTACCCCGGCTTCTGGTGTCGCTGCGAGTATTGTGACAAGGCGCGCCAATTGGGGGGTCGCAACCTCCGCAAGAACTCGTGCGCCTGGCTCGATCCCGATACCCTGATCGACTTCCCGCCCGAGATCTTCATGCAGGCGGAGCGCTTCGGCATTCCGGTGGTGGATGCGCGCACGATTCTGATCACGCATTCGCATCAGGATCACTTCTACCCGAACCTCTTTCACTGGCGCGCGATGCGCCCCGACATACCGCTTCCCCCGCCACACACGATCGGGGGACCGCGCTTCTCGCCAGTCGTGCCCCTGCGCGTGTACGGCAATCAGCAGGTGTGCGACGCGGTGCTCGCCCGGGTGGGTGACCGCCTGGAGCTGTGCGCGATGGAGGTGCACCAGGTGGAACCCTTCCGCGAGATAGAGGAAGGCGCGATGCGCTTCGTGGCCGTTCCCGGGAATCACGCGGACGGCGACGGACACGCGCTCACCTACATCATCCAGCGCGAGGGGAAGACGTTTCTTTATGCCCTCGACACGGGCTGGTTCCTTCCGGAGAGCTACGCCGAGATCGCCCGGCACCGATACGACCTGGTTGTCATCGAGGGGACCTTTGGGTTTGGGGTGGACTCCGAGCAACACATGAACTTCCGAAAGCTGGAAGAGGTCCGGCGCCTCTTCGAGAAGGATGGCCTGCTCAAGCCAGGTGCGCCGTTTGTGGCGTCGCATATCTGCCCGCACTTCACCCCGGTGCATGATGAGGCCGCGCCTCTGGTTGCCGAGAAGGGGATCACCCTCGCCTATGATGGCATGACGGTGGAGTTCTGAGGGGCCGGCTGCCAGCAGCACCGAGCGGCCGGCTGGCATCCAGAGCGCATGGTGACCCGACTGGGGGGCGCGCGATAGGACTAGCCGCTTTGTCCGGAGGGCAACTCATGCTGCCGCAGAGTATCGATGACTGGAAGCTGAAGGATTTCCTGCCGGAGTCGGAGCTGGTCCTGCCGGAACACCAGGTCGACCGCCCCCGGTTCCCGGCGATCGATGCGCACAACCACCTGGGAGGGATCGTGCGCCAGGGGGCCGAGGCTGTCTCCCGACTGTTGGATCTGATGGACAGCCTCGGCCTGCGGGCGATGGTCAATCTGGATGCGGGTTACGGCAGCGCGGTCTCCCTGGAAGAGTGCTTGCGCCTCCTGAAAGAGCCCTACCCGGAGCGCTTCATCCTGTTCCATACCCTCAACTGGAAGCGGGTTGAGGAGGGCGAGGGCTTCGGGGAGCGGATGGCGGCCGACTTGCGTGAGGCCGTCGCGCGCGGGGCCCAGGGCGTGAAGATCCACAAGAGCCTCGGCCTGCGGATTCGGGATCCCCAGGGAAGGCTGCTCATGCCGGATGATGAGCGCCTTGCGCCTATCTTCGCAGCCGCGGGTGAGTTGGGCATTCCTGTGCTCTACCACGTTGCGGATCCACGCGCCTTCTTCCGGCCGCTGGATGGCCGCAACGAACGCTTGGAGCAGCTGGCGCGACACCCCGACTGGCACTTCTACGGGGGCGATTTCCCCCAGTTCGAGGTGCTGATGGAAGCCCAGGCGCGCCTGGTGCGCCGACATCCGAACACCACCTTCATCTCGGCGCATCTCTGCTCCTATGTGGAGAACCTGAGATGGGTGAGCGACCTTCTGGATGCCTGCCCCAACTTGAACGTGGACCTCTCCGCGCGTTACGAGGAGCTGGGCCGGCAGCCCTACACCGCGCGGCGCTTCTTCCTCCGGCACGCGGATCGCATCCTGTTCGGCGCCGATTTCGAGCCAGAAGCGTGGCATTACCGCGTGCTCTTTCGCTTTCTCGAAACCGATGACGAGTACTTCCCATACGCTATCGGACCGCGCCCCCAGAAGGGCCGATGGCGCATCTACGGCATTTTCCTGCCCGATGATGTCCTGCGCAAGGTGTACGCGGAGAACGCCGCCCGGCTCATCCCGGGCGTGAGATAGAATGTGCAAGGCGCACCGGCGTGGCAACGGCGGAATGCCGCGCGCGGAGAGGGAGAGAGGCCGGGCCGCCGGTGCCGGCGACCGGACGCCCTGTGAGCTGGCTGGTGGCTGCCGCGAACGAAAGCAAGAGCCGGTGGAGCGTCGCCTGCTGCATTCGAGCGCAACGCAAGTGGGTATAATGGGGGTATGCGGGATCGCCCGTGGTCTGCGGGCAATCGCATGCGGAAAGCGCAGTCCGCATCGGGGCCGGCTTTCCATCCGCGTCAAGAGTGATGGGCCGTGAAAGGAGCCGCAAGTGGCAAGACGGCTGTTCGTGGGTGGTCTTTCCTTTGATACGAGCGCGGCGGAGCTTCGGAAGGCGTTTGAGGCAGTGGGGCCGGTCGTCGCGGCGGATGTGGTGATGGACCGGGAAACGGGGCGGAGCCGGGGATTTGGCTTCGTGGAGATGGCAAACGACGAGGATGCGGCAACCGCTGTCGCTCAGCTCAATGGGACCACTTTGGGTGGGCGCACGCTGACGGTGAACGAGGCGTCGGCGCGATCCGAGCGCGGAGGCGGAGGTCGGAGCGGCGCCGGCCGTGGAGGGGGGCCTGGCCGCGGGCGTGGCGAGCGTGAACAACGCAGTCGCAGTGTCGAGGGGGGCCGCGCCGGGCGCATTCCCGGTGCCGGCGGCTACGGCGGCAAGAACTCCTGGTAGGCCGGCACTCCCGGCTACCGCATGAAGGCCTGGCGTGCCAGCAGGGATCTCCCTCCCGCGTGCCTCTCCATGCGGCTTGGGTCAGGGAACGCGCGTTCCCCAGGAGCGCCGCGCGGAGGCGTCGTTGCATGCACGGCCCTTCGGGCCTGGAGCCTGTCCGGTTGTTGCTCGCGACCTGCCAGCGACCCGGATCAGGTGATGACGGATGGCCTGTTAGTCACCCGCTTCTCCTAGGCAGAGGTGACCTTGAGTCCGATGATCCCCGCTGCAATCAGCGCGAGGCACACGAGCCGGATCGCGTGGCGGGGCTCGCCCAACACGAGGATGCCGAAGATCACGGTGCCAATGGCCCCAATCCCCGTCCACACGGCGTAAGCCGTGCCGACCGGCAGATCTCGCACGGCAAGCCCGAGGAGAAAGACGCTTGCCGCCATGAAGGCAAGCGTGACCAGAGAGGGCCAGAACTTAGTGAAGCCAGCCGTCGATTTCAGGCCAACGGCCCAAGCGACCTCGAACAGCCCCGCTAGAAAAAGAATCACCCACGCCATGCACCGATCCTCCGGTGTGAAGGGGGCGTCCCCTTCGCGATAGCAGCGCACGCTGGGTCGTCCCAACGGGGCCAAAAGGCCGGCTGGTTGGCGACACTGAAATCAGTGTCGCACCGTCTCATCAGCACTCTCAGTCTCAGGGCCATTTCGAGCAGGGTCAGAGTGTGAAGCCACGCTGCCAAACGATCAAGGCACTTCAGCGAGGAGCGGGCCCCGCCTATTCGCCGATGATCTTCACCAGCACGCGCTTGCGCCGGCCCCCATCAAACTCGCCGTAGAAGATCTGCTCCCAGGGGCCAAAATCGAGCTTGCCGTTGGTGATGGCGACAACCACCTCCCGGCCCATCACCTGGCGCTTCAGGTGAGCGTCGCCGTTGTCCTCGCCCGTGCGGTTGTGCCAGTACCGGCTGATAGGCTCGTGAGGGGCCAGGTTCTCCAGCCACTCCTCGTAATCGTGGTGCAGGCCCCGCTCGTCGTCGTTAATGAAGACAGAGGCGGTGATGTGCATGGCGTTACAAAGCAGCAGGCCCTCGCGGATGCCACTCTTGCGCAGGCACTCCTCCACCTGGGGCGTGATGTTGATGAATGCCCGCCGCTGCGGGACGTTGAACCACAGTTCCTCACGGTAGCTCTTCATGCCTGTATGATACCATGAACCTACCCGATACGCAACGGCCTGCCCGTGCCCTACGCGCCGCGGAGCCGAAAGGGCGCTGCTGCCCCATTCGCCCGCGATCCTCTCCTCTAGCGCCCTCCCGGCTGCCTGCTAAGCGACCAAACAGTTAGCGTCCAACTCTTGTGGTGCCGTCATCCCGCAGGAGGCTGCCGCTGCCTCGGCGAACGGGAGAATATCGGTAATGCAGGCAGCGAAGACCAAAGCCAGCATCGACGTAGGCGGCATGGTTGCCGGGGGGCGCGGATCGCACGAAAGGCGAGCGCGCCGGCCATGAGCGCGACGAGTGGCGGCGTTGGCGCATTCGAGCTTCCCCAGCGGGTACTCCTCAGAGCGGATGAGCAGGGTCGCTTCGTCGCTCTCGGCAACCGGGTGAACCTGACAAGACTGCTCGAGATGGAGTGCCAGCGTGCCTCACGCGAGGATGCTCCCGGATGAGCGGGGAGACACGATCGGTTTCCTTCCGGGCCTCTTGGCTTCCGCGAGCCAGAGCCTTCCGCGCGTCGGTCCAGCCGGTCTTCGCCGGGCGAGGGAGGGTTCGGGCGTTCGAGTAGAGATACGGGAGTAGCCCTGGGCGGCCCTCTGCGGAGGGGCCAGGGGGGGGAGTCAGACCCGTGGCCGCCAGAGGAATCGCCTGGAGAGATCGCATACCAAGTGGAAGCATCGCTGTGGTGTTAGGAAGGCCGACTGTATAACCGATGAAGGTGCTTGTCGTTGATGATGAGCCAGCAATCACGGATCCGATTCAGGCTGCGCTGCAGATGGAAGGCTATCAGGTGGGTGTGCGCACCACCGCGGCGGCCTGTCTGGCTGCGGTGCGCACCTGGCGTCCGGATCTGATACTGCTCGACATCATGCTTCCTGGGGGGATGACCGGTTTGGATGCCTTGCGCATCATACGCCAGGAGACGGACCTGCCGGTCATCTTGATTACCGGGCGCAGCGAGGACGCCTACAAAGTATTAGGCCTTGAATACGCAGATGACTATCTGGTGAAGCCTTTCACGATGCCCGAGATGCTCAGCCGGATCCGGGCGGTGATGCGCCGGGTTCACCCGCGGCCGGCTCGAGAGGCCACCATTGAAGCGGGCGATCTCCGCATTGACCTCGATGCCCGTCTGGTCACCCTGGCTGGGAGGGTGATCTCGCTCACTCCGAAAGAGTTTGATATCCTGCTCACGCTGGCCTCACGCCCTAACCGCGTTTTCACCCACGAGGAGCTTGCCGAGCGGGCCTGGGGACCCAACGAATACGTCAGCCCACGCACTCTCGCTGTCCATGTCGGCGCAGTACGCCGGAAGCTGGGCGGGGGAGCCGGGCGCCCGTCTCCCATCCTGACTGTGCGCGGTGTGGGTTTTCGTTTCGTGGCCTAACGCATTCAGCGGGGCCTTCTGCATGCACGCGCGCGTTCCTGGGGGTGGGCTGGCGACGTGGCAACATTCTTTACGATTCCTTTGCATTCCCTTCGGCATGCCTGAATCTTCGTGTGCTATACTCTGCACCGACGGGAGGGGGTCAGCTCCCAATAACCCACTGCGCATATGGCGACTGGCAGGCCTGTGACGCTGATGGCGCTTATCATGGCACCTCTTCATCTTTTTCCCTTGCTGCAGGGATCATCGCAGCTATCGGACCTCCGGGCCGCACTCAAGGCCGCGGAGGAGATGATCCAGACGCTCGACGTGATCGTTTGGGTGGCGGATATCAGAACATTGCAGGTCTACTGCCTCAGCTACGGCGCTGAGCGCATCCTTGGTTATCCCTCCAATCCCCAATCGATGGATCAGGACTTCCTGCGCCACCATATCCATCCTGATGATCGCGAGCGGGTTCTGCAGGAGATCCAGGCGTGCGCTGCTGCTAGTCGCCCGGCCCGGCTGGAGTACCGCGGCGTCACCATGGATGGGCAGGTGGTGCGCCTGCGCAACCACCTGCAAGTGCTTGCCGATCCCGCGGGCCATTCACGGCGGCTTGTGGGCAGCATCATCGATCTCACGGGTTCGGAGAAGCCGGAATCCACTCCACCCGGTGAGGGTCTCCTTCACGAGGTGCTGCTGCGTTGCATCATGGCGCCGGCGGCGGTGCTCGATGGCAACCTGATGGTGACCCATGTCAATAAGGCGTTTGCACACCGCTGGGGGTGCAGTGCCCCGGATCTGCTGGGGCGGAGCAGCGCTCAGGTTTTCTCGCCCAAGATCTGCGCGGCCCTGGCGCGTGTCCGCGAGACCCGCGAGGAGTGTGTCGTGGCCGCGCCGCCAGCGCCCGCGGAGGCCAATGCCGGCGACGTGGGGGCCCCGGATCTGTGGCGTCTGGTGCCGGTTGCTGGCGAGGGGGAAGGCCTCGCGGGTATTGTGATGATTCTGGCCCAGGAGACGGTGCCCTCTTCCCAGGAGTCAGGCATAGCCCCGGTGCCGCTGCGCGATGCCGGCGCGCTTCGGGAGCGTTTTCTGGCTACTGTCGCGCATGAGCTTCGCAACCCGCTGACCGCGATGCTCAACTCGCTGGAAGTGGTGCGAGCCGCGGTGCCCGAGCACCCGCATGCCACCCGGGCGATGAACATCCTGGAGCGGAGCATCCGCTTGCAGGCCCGCCTGATAGAGGACCTGATGCACTTCTCCGCGGCGGCAAGTGGCCAGCTGCGCCTGCATCGGACGACGGTTGACCTCCATGCTGTTGTCTCGTCGGCTGTGGATGCGGAGCGCGCGAACGCGGAGAACGCCTCGCTCGCGCTGTATGTGGAGCTCACGCCTGGACTGTGGGTGAATGGGGATGCCGACCGGCTGCAGCAGGCCGCGGCCAACCTGATCAGCAACGCCATCAAGTACACGGCGCCCGGCGGAGAGGTGTTCGTCCGCCTGAGCCGGATGGAGGGGGAGCCGCGAACCCAGGCGTCGGATTCCGCCGCGTCGCCACATTCCGAGCAGCCTCCACCCGGATGGGCCTGCCTGGTGGTGGAAGACACCGGAATGGGGATCTCCCCAGAGCTTCTGCCCCGGCTGTTCCGTGTATTCCAGAGAGGAGAGGATGCCGCCCGCGTCCAGCCCGGCCTGGGGGTTGGTCTGGCGCTGGTGTGGTCGATTGTCGAGATGCACGGAGGGCGGGTGTGGGTGGATAGCGAGGGTCTAGGCAAGGGGAGCCGCTTCGGGATCGAGCTGCCGCTCATAGAAGCACCGCTTCAGCCATTGACAGGCGCTTAGGCGGTTGCTATAATGGACAAAAAGCGACATCAAAGGAGATCAGTCGCTCGTGCAGGAGCGCCGTGAAAGGAGAGTTCCCATGAGGCGGCAATCCGGGTTCACGCTGATCGAGCTGCTCGTCGTCATCGCCATCATTGCCATCTTAGCAGCGATCCTCTTCCCGGTATTCGCGCGTGCCCGCGAGAACGCGCGCAAGGCGTCGTGCATGTCCAATGTGAAGCAACTGGCGGTCGGCGTCACCATGTACCTGCAGGACTATGACGAGACCTTCTTCCCGCGCTGGTTTGGCCCCACCGACAACACGGGCGTACGCTGGTATCCCCTCAGCTCGCAGCCCACCTACTTCCTGGAACCGTACGTGAAGAACGACAAGGTTTTCAAGTGCCCTTCGCTCGGGTTGAACTGGGCGACCTGCTACGGCTACAATCTGAACCTGACCTACACCGTGAACCTTTCACGGGTAGAGCAGCCCTCGGATCTGGTGGTTTTGGGCGACGACCAGTTTGGGGGCGGGACGTACTACTCGCCCGGCGGGGGCACGGGCAACTTCGGCGCCAACTTCTGCAGCAAGCCTGGCACGAATGCCGAAGGCATTCAGTGGGGGGTCAACGCGCCGTATGGGCGGCACTCGGAGGGCGTGAACGTCGCCTTCGCGGACGGGCACACGAAGTGGATCAAGCACGAAGTGGATCAAGCCGGAGGTACTGTGGAACGGCGGCAAGGACTACCCCTACTACAAGCAGTGGTAGCCGCCTGGATTCTGGGATAAGTCCGAACTACCGGTGCCGGCAGGGCGAACCCTTGGTGTTCGCCCTGCCAGCCCGGCTCGGCCCATCCGCGGTATCGATGCACGCCGGCCCCACGTGTGTTGCACCGCCTGCTTGACACGCGCTAGCTCCTCGGGGTAGAATGGGCCCGGAGGGAACAATGGCACGAGAGATCGTGATCACCGCGGGCGCCGTCAGCGCGCGCGCGACTCTGCTGGACAACCCCACCGCGGATGCCATCTGGGACGCCCTGCCCCTGGATGCCGCGGCCAGCACCTGGGGGGATGAGATCTACTTCTCGATCCCGGTGCATGTCGACGTGCAGGATGGCCAGGAAGTGGTCGACCTGGGCGATCTGGGCTACTGGCCTCCCGGCAGCGCGTTTTGCATTTTCTTCGGGCCCACGCCGATGAGCCGAGGCAAAGAGATCCGCCCGGCCAGCGCCGTCGGCGTCTTCGGCAAGGTCACGGGCGATCCCAAGGTCTTCAAGAAAGTGCGCAGTGGCGAGCGCGTGAAGATCGAGCGGGCATGATCCGGGTCCCTGTGCTTCTCTTGCCGCACGGGGAGGGCCTGCCGCTTCCGGACTACGCCACGGAGCACTCGGCTGGTGCCGATCTTCTGGCGGCGATTGAGGGCGAGCTGCGCCTGGCGCCAGGCGAGCGCGCCCTCGTGCCGACCGGCATCGCCGTTGCCATCCCCCCGGGATACGAGATCCAGATCCGCCCGCGCAGCGGACTGGCGATCCGCCACGGCATCACCTGCCTCAACTCGCCTGGAACGATCGACGCGGACTACCGGGGCGAGATCTGCGTCATCCTGGTCAACCTCGGGCAGGAGGCGTTCACCCTGCGCCGGGGCGACCGGATCGCGCAGATGGTGCTGGCGCCCGTCGCGCGGATTGCCTGGGAGCCGGTCCAGGATCTCCCGGCCACGGAGCGCGGCTCGGGCGGGTTCGGGCATACTGGTGTCACCACCCCCCTGGAGGCTGGCCTGCGGCAGCAAGCGCGGGCAGGAAGCGGGAGTGATCTTATAGAAGGTACCTCGTGAGGCGTTCTCCGTGGCCGGCGGGTGTTTGGGTGGTGCCGGCCCGGCGGTATCCGGCCGGCACCAACGCCGTGCGAGCGCGGATTCCGTTTCACTTCTCACGCTTCACGAGACGCCATGCATCCAAGAGCAGTCAGCTTGAGGCCAACCGCCATCCGGTCGCTTCCGGAGGAGTTGCCCGCGCCCAGCGAGTTTCTCAATCCGCCGCCGGGGTACGGGCCAGTGCCGTTCTGGTTCTGGAATGCCCGGATGGAGGAGGCCGAAGTGCGCCGCCAGGTGCGCGAGATGGCCGAGAAAGGCTGCTCCGGCGCCTTCCTGCACGCCCGGCACGGACTGCAAACCCCCTACCTCTCTCCCGAATGGTTCTCGCTGGTCCGTGCCGCAGTCGAGGAAGCCGCGGAGTGTGGCTTCCAGATCTGGCTGTACGACGAGGACAACTGGCCCAGCGGAACAGCAGGCGGCGCCGTCACCGCGGGCCATCCGGAGTACCGCGCCCGCTACCTGCAGCTAAGCGACGCTCTCGCCGAGCAGTCGAGCGTCACGCTCTCACCCGAGGGGGAGTTCCTTGGTGCATGGGCGATCCCAGTCGATCCGGAGGGAGAGGCATCCGGCGATGCCGTGCCGCTCTCGCCCGGTGACGATGGCCGCATCCACTTCGACCCGCCGGATGGGCGCTGGCGCGTCTGCGTCTTCACCGTGGGGGATGGGGGCTACGTCGATCTCCTCAACCCGGAGGCCACCGAGCGCTTCCTCCACCTCACGCACGACCGCTATGCCGAGGCCGTGGGCGAGCATTTTGGACGGTGCGTGCCCGGCATCTTCATGGATGAGGCGACGCTCATCAGCATCTGGGACGTGCGCGATCCGCGCGCGCTGCCCTGGTCGCCCCGTCTTCCCCGAGAGTTTCAGGTCCGATGCGGCTACGACCTGCGCGAGCACCTTCCGGCGCTGGTGGCCGCGGTGCCGGGCGCGGCGCGCGTCCGCTGCGACTACTTCTCTACCCTTGGCGCGCTCTACGCGGAGGGTTTCCTGAAGCCGGTCCAGGCATGGTGCGCGGCACACGGCATCGCTTCTACCGGGCACCTCCTGTGCGAGGAGCCCCTGGCACCCCAGGTGCGCCACCAGGCGAACGCTCCGCTGGCTTACCGCTGCTTCGATATCCCTGGCGTCGATAACCTGACGGTGCGCACCGGCGGGCTGCACCACCGTTTGGCGGCTTCTATCGCCCACCAGAGCCATCGGGCGCGTGTCCTCTCCGAGACGTTTGGCGCCGCGGGCTGGGGCACCACCCTGGCCCAGCGAAAGGCGAGCGCCGACTGGCAGCTGGCGCAGGGCATCAATCTTTTCGTTCCGCACGCGGTCTACTACACCGTCTATGGCAAGCGAAAGCGCGAGAATCCGCCCTCGGAGTTCGAGCAGGAGCCGTTCTGGCCGCACTACGGGCGGTTTTCGGAGTATCTGGCGCGCCTCTCCTTCCTCCTGACGCGCGGGAAACACGCCGCCCGGATCGCCGTCCTGTACCCTTTGCGGAGCGCCTGGGCGCACTACCACGTCGGCTATCAGACTCCCACCGGCGAGGAAGCCCGCGTCTCCTTCGCGTGCTACGGCTCGTCCGACGCGCTTCTCCTGGCGCGCCTGGAGAGCGATCTCGCGGCGCTCTGCACTCTGCTCCAGGAGCTCCATTTCGACTTCGACTTCATCGACGAGGCGGGGCTGGCGGAAGCGCGCATCGAGCAGAGCCGGCTCTGCCTGGGTCCTGAGCGCTACGAGCTCCTCATCCTCCCATCGATGACGACGTGCGCGCGCTCCACGTGGGCGCGCATCCGCGAGTTCTTCGATGAGGGCGGCAACATCCTCTCGTGTGGCCTTCTCCCGTTCCAGACGGGCATGGGGGAGGAGGAAGACCAGCAGCTGCGGCGCGAGGTGCAGGAGCTGACCACCCTCGATCCGACGGCGCCGGACCGGCCGGGCGGGAGCACGGCGCGTGCCATGGGCCGCGAGGCGATGCGGCCCCTTAACGTCAACCGCGAGCATGGCAGTCGGTTTGCGCGCTACCTGCCGTGGCGCGTGCCGGATCCGGGCCAGCGCTCCCTGCTGATGAAGACGCTCCTGCGCTCGCTCGTCACCCTCGATGTCGATATCGATTGCCCCGACCTGGTATGCTACCAGCGTGATACCGCCGATGGCAAGCTCTTCTTCCTGGTGAACACTGCGGATGAGGAGCGCCGCGTGACCGCGACCTTCTACGCGCTGGGCCGCCCGGAGGAGTGGGACCCGGAAACCGGCGAGGTGCGCCGCGTCTGGCAATATGCCCGCGCGGGCGAGAAGGTCACCCTCCCGCTCCATTTCGCCCCGAGACAGGCGCGCGTCCTCTCCTTCTCCGGCACGGAGGATCTGCACGTCGAGCGCGCAAACTTCGTGGTTACCCGGGTCACCGAAACCGATGAGCATTACTTGGTGGAAGGGCACGCGCGCGACTACGCCCGGCCAATGGAGACGCCGCCGAACTGCTCGCTCGCCTGGGAAGGGGGTAGCCGCTGGGCCGAGGGGATCGATAGGGGGCTGCTGGAGCCGATTACCCTGGGCGAGGTGTGGGACCTCCGCGTTCTGGGCGATAACTACCTCGTGCTGCCCGACTGGTGGTTTCACATTCCCCAGCCGGGCGAGGATCCGCAAATCCTGGCGGAGTACCACGACTACTGGGAGCCGCTGCTCCCGCGTGAGCCGATCACCTGGTTTCCGAAACTTGAGCCGCTGGAGCTCCACCCTCCCGACGAGGTATGGCTCCAGACGCGTTTCCGCCTCGATGCGGTGCCGAGCAGTCTTTCGCTTCTCCTGGAGCCGCTGGATGTGCCGTACACGGTGCTCGTGAATGGCCAGGAGGTGGCGCTGATCCAGACTGGCGTGCTCGATCCGCGCTTCCTCACCGCCGATATCGCCGACGTAGCCCGCGAGGGCATCAACGTTGTCGCGATGCGCTACTCGTGCAAGGGCGTGCGCCTCGACCCGCCGGACAACCTGCACCGGATCACGGGCGACCTGGTTCCTGAGCCGGCACGCCTGCTGGGGAGCTTCACCGCGATGCCGGAGGATGACGAGGGCGAGTTCCTCCTCTACGCGGGCTTTCCCGACCAGATCGTGACTGGCACGTGGGTAGATCAGGGCTTCCCGCACTTCTCGGGGGTGCTGGAGTACTCGCAGCCGGTCACCATCAAGGCGGATTACTTCGACTACCGCTTGATGCTTGCCTGGGAGAACGCCGCCGAGATTGTTGACGTGCTGGTCAATGGGAGGCCGGTCGGGGTCCGCCCGTGGCCGCCAAACGCGGTGGATATCTCGGAGCATGCGTTTGCGGGCACGAACCTGATCACCCTGCGAGTGACCAACACGGCGGTGAATGCCCTGCTTGGCCAGCCGCGTCCCTCTGGCATCCTGGGCGCGGTGCGCATTGAGCCCTACGCCAGGTGCGAGGTGAAGGTGCCCAAGGATTAGACCGGATGGGAGGTTTGGAGATGCTGGGGTGCTTCCATGGATAATAGCAAGAGCAGTTTGAGGATCTGCGTGGTGGGCGCCGGGCACGGCGGTTCGGCGATGGCGGCGCATCTGGCGCTACTGGGCTTTCCGGTGCGCCTCTACAACCGGAGCGAGGCTCGGATCAAGCCGATCCTGGCGCTCGGCGGGATCGACCTCATCACGCGCGACATCGAGGATGCACCCTATGGGCTCGCCGAGCTAGAGGTGGTGACCACGAACATGGCCGAGGCGCTCGATGGGGTGGATCTCATCCTGGTGGCGACCCGGCGCAATGGCCACCGCTTCATCGCGGAGCAGTGCGCGCCCCACCTGCGCGACGGTCAGGTCATCGTCCTCAACCCTGGGATCACCTGTGGCGCCATCGAGTTTTACTGCGTTCTGCGCGAGGCCGGCGTGAAGGCGGATGTGACCGTGGCCGAGGCACAGACTTTCATCTACGCCAGCCGCATGCTCAACCCGGCCCAGGTGCGTATCCAGCGAGTGAAGAACAGCATCCCGGTCGCCGCCATTCCGGCAACACGCACCGCTGATGTCGTGAAGCTGCTCAACCGGGCCTATCCCCAGTTCGTGATGGGCTCGAACGTGATCAACACCAGCTTTGATAACATCGGCTCGGCCTTCGCGCCCGCCGTGACGGTGCTCAACGCCGGGCGCATCGAGAGCACGCACGGCGATTTCGAGTACTACGTGGAAGGGGTGACCCCCTCGGTGGCGCGTATCCTCGAAGCGATTGACCGCGAGCGTGTCGCCGTGGCGGCCGGCCTGGGGTTCAAATCGATCTCGGCGCGCGAGTGGCTCTACGTCGCCTATGATGCGACCGGCAGCAACCTCTACGAGGCGATGAAGAGCAACCGCGGCTACCAGGGGATCAAGTCGCCGCTGACCACGAACCACCCCTTCATCACTGAGGATGTGCCGATGACTCTGGTGCCCATCGCCTCGCTGGGCGAGCTGGTCGGCGTGTCCACACCGACGATTCGCACCATCATCCACCTGGCGTCGCTGCTGCACGAGGTCGATTACTGGCGTGAGGGGCGCACAGTGGAGCGCCTCGGCCTTGCCGGGTGCAGCGTGGAGCAGATCCGGAGCCTGGTACTGGGGGAGTGAGCCCTGGCGGGCTTAGATAGCTGCTGCGAGGGTGGTGACCCTGCCCCGGGCGAGCGCCCGGGGCACACCGCTTGCACGAGATGGAGAGCCGCGCGGGAGATTGGCTGCTCCATTCCCGTGGGATCCCAACCGGGATCGCTCTACAGGCCGCGTCCTAGCTGGCGCTAGCTCCCGTGGATGCTGGCTTGCCGGGCTTGGCCGCGCCCTTCTTCTCTCCTTTGGCCGCGCCGGCACCGCCGTTGCCCTTCTCCTTCGCCTCGGCGGACTTCCCATTGGCAGAAGCCTGCTGCTTTTCCTTCGAGGATGCCGGCTTCTCGTCGACCTCGCCGACCAACTCCTTGAGGAAGCCCTTCACCTGCTCTCGCGAGGTTACCTGAAAGCCGGTATCCTTCTGCTCCACCATCAGGAGCGCCACGAGCACCGGCACCTTTTCGAGCTTCACCTCTTTGAGGGAGGGGAAGGTCTCGCGCAACGACGCGAGCGCCGCCGTGAGGTCATCTTTGGTGACGGCCTTGCCATTCCGGGCCTTGATGCCCCCCTTCTTCAGGGCGGCGAGGAGCTTGTCGGTGTTGACCGCGCACGTCTCCTCCCGGGTGATCGCACTCACCAGCGCCTCCGTCTGAGCCGGAGTGAGGCGCACTTTGGCCGGCAGCTTCATCTTCTCTCGCGCGACATATTGCGCGGACGCCACGGCATGCCATGCTTCTGCCTTGTCCGCTTTCTTCAGGGCGGCGGCGACCGCGGCATCGGCGGTGCGCAGGAGGTGCTTTCGGGCGCGCGCCTGGATCTCCTCCGGGCGCGTCAGGTCCGGCACTTCGGCAGGATGGGCAGTCTGATACTCCTCCTGCGCCTCGGTGATCTGCTGTGCAAGGAGCACCGCGCCTTCGGGACTGAGGCCTTCTGCCTCCGCCTGGCGCGCGGCCTCGGCGCCCACCGTCGTGGCTTCATTCACGACGACGCGCACCTCCTGATCGCCCCCCTGCGGCACCACCGCTTCCAGGGTCTGCTGGCCTTCGCTGGCGCGCACCGAGAAGCGGGGGCTGAGAGTGACGCGGTCGATGCGGAACTCGCCCTTCGCGTCTGTGGTCACCACGGTCGAGACGGTTTCCCGAGTGGCACGGTCGATGAGGCAGACGCGGGCATCCGCCAGGGGCATTCGGGCGAGGCGCGCTTCGGCGTAGGCGGGAGCGCCGATTCGCAGCCACTCAAAGAGGGCGATGGGGCGGGCGAAGCCGGTCGGGCGCGCGGGGGCTTCCACCATGCCACGCACGATGCCGGCGGGAGTGGCCGGAGTTCCCACCGATCCCAGGCTGGCGCTGGAACGAGAGCTGCCCGGGTAGGCAGGCCCGGTGCTGGACCACGTCGGCGTGCCAGCGCCGCCGCATCCCGAGAGCCAGAGCGCGGCACAGCCAGCCGCCAGGCCGGCACACGTACGGATCCACCCCAGAGAACGTCTCATCGCATCACTCCTCCGAACCAGCGCGCGTCTCTCCGAGAGACGCTGCTACTGGGACGTTCGCCACGCGGGCGAAGTTTCCCCTCAGAGACGCTTGTGTCTGGGAGCATAGGCACGGCCTGCTGGGGGCCCGGACTGACCACCGGGGGCCCAGATCTTGAAGGGCTGCCCGATGGGCGCAGCACCGTCGCGGACTCCTGATCCCCCCTCGTGGGCATCGCCTGCGGCCGGCTCTGCCCGATCCGGCGGACCGCGCGATTAGGCGGTGCCGCGGAGCGCCGCCTGCAGGGCGGCTGCCTGGTTGGCACGGACGAGCGCGATGACGACATCATCGTCGTGCAGAACGGTATCGCCCTGGGGGATCATCGCCTTGCCATCGCGGATGATGCAGGAAATCAGCGACTCCTCGGGAAGAGGTAGATCCTTGATCGCCACGTTGGCCGCGGGTGAGCCCTGGCGGATGCTCGCCTCGACGATCTCCAGATCGCCCCGCCGCAGGGCGGCGAGGGGAATGACGTCACCGGTCTCCATCTCTTGCTCGATCAGATCGTCGATCACTTTGGTGCTCGATACGGTCTCGTCGATCCCCAGGCGTCGGAAGATCTCCTCGTTGCGCGGGTCGTTCACACGCGCGATCGTTCGGGGAACTCCGAACTTGCGCTTCGAGATCTGGCACATGACGAGGTTGTCCTCGTCATCCCCGGTCACCGCGGCGACGACATCGGCTCGATTGGTGCCCACCTGTTGCAGCGTGCGGAACTCGCACCCATCGCCCTCGAAGACGACCGGACCGAGTTCCTTTGTGATCCGCGCCGCTCGCCGCGGATCCTTCTCTACGAGGAGCACCTCGTGTTCTTTCTGCATGAGGGTGCGTGTCAGATGGTATCCAACCTGGCCGCCACCCATGACGATGATATACATCGGGCCCTACTCTTCCCGCTGAGCCGCGAGCTCACTCGCGGTCTCCCCCAGCACCACGCGCCTCATATGCTCGCTCACAAGCGTCGTCTGATCGATTGACTCGATACCAAGCTCGCGGTATGCCTGAGCGCGCAGGGGATCCACGATGCGTGCCATTACCTTGGGAACGCCAAAGACAACCTTGGCAATCTGGGCGATCATGATGTTTCGGTTATCGCCCTCGGTGATCGTGAGGAGAACATCCGCCTGTCGGATGCCGGCACGTTCCAAAACGTCCTGGTCCATGGCATTGCCGACGAGCTTGGTGCCCGAGAAATCGGGGCTGAGACGGCGCTGCAGGGCGAGCGCGTCGCGGTCTACCACCGTCACCTGATGGCCCTCGCGGTCGAGCATGTTGGCCAGGCTGGAACCAACGCGGCCGATCCCCACAATGATGACCTTCATGGTCACTCCCCCATAACGATGCTTCTCCGGGATAGATGCGCCGCGGAGAAGTCTAACCGCGCCGGCGACGAGCTCCAGGCTGGTTTCCTGCGGGCGGTTGGCTTGCAGCATGGGATTGCCAGCGCCGGTAGAAGTAGTAGCCGCGGACAAGGCCGTAACCGGCGAGCACCCCGCCGAGCATCCTGGAATCACTGTTGGCTCCAAGCAGGCGCGGGGCGAACACCAGGATCAGCCCGAACACGGTGGCGATCCCAGAAAGGATCATATTGAACATGAGGCGACCGCGCGACGACGACCAGGGAGTCCGGTTTGCTCCACTGCGCTGGCGGGCCCCTCTCGTAGTATCTCTCACGGCATCACGTTTCCGTTCTCTAACTCCCATCGGTCGCACGCCAGTATACAACCATTGCCAGGGAGTGTCAAGGAATCGGGAGAGCGCGCACGGGTGGGGAGAGACCGCGGGGAGGGGCATGCTACGCGGGCGGGCTGCACGAGAGCTTAGCTACCATGCGGATTCTTTCGCAGCGCCTGCTTTACACATCACACAGGAGTGTGCTATACTAGCCGTGCAGTTAACCTGCACCGGTGCTTCCGATGATGCAGAGCGAAGCTGTTCAGAGGTCCGTCGATCCGCCTCCCCGTGCTTTCATCTGCCGCTACGGAGGGATCTCAAGGAGGTAGTAGGAATGCCTACCGGTAAGGTGAAGTGGTTCAACGCATCCAAGGGCTACGGATTCATCGAGATGGATGAGGGGCGCGATGTCTTCGTGCATTATACCGCCATTCAGGTTCCCGGCTTCCGGACCCTGGATGAGGGTCAGGTGGTGAATTTCGAGGTTGTCGATAGCCCCAAGGGTTTACAAGCGGCGCATGTGACCCTTGTTGACTAGGGCCACTTCACCAGAGAGCGTAACGCGGGGGCTGGCAGATGCCAGCTCCCGCGTTGCGTTATCAGGGGTAGCGCGCGGCGCGTCCGCTGCAGGAAGGGCATGGCCCTCTGGGGAACGGGTTGGCAAGGGAGAGCGCCGCTATGGCGTCTGAGACTGCCGTGGCGGCCGGAGTGCTTGCGCGCAACGCGATTGATGCGCGCATCCTCGCTGCCATGACGGGCAGGCAAGGGAGTGGAGCGATGAACACAAAGATAGAGCAGGCCCGGGAAGTGGCCCTGGGCATCCTCAAGCCAAGCCAGCGAGACCTGGAGTATGGATTGGGCCTGCATCGGGAGGCCGTGGTGATCGATGGCTACGGCTTCTCGCCGCGCGCCGCCATTGATGGCGAGGCGCTCAGGGCGCTGGTCGAGGAGGGCGCCTCCGAGGCGGAGATCACGGATAGCATCGAAGAGATGACCATGACTCGCGCGGCCACCGATCCTGTACAGCGCGAGGAGTACCTGGCGGCGTGGAACGCGGCGGGCGTCACCTGCATCGTTCAGAACGCGGGCGAGGAGGGGCAGTCGCCCCAGCGGCTGCTCAAGCGGTTGGCACGCTTCACCTATACCACCGATTGCCTGCGTGGCACCGTGTCGCGTGCGGCTTTCCCCGACGATATTCTGCGCACGAAAGAAGCGGGGGCGCACTGCCTCTATTTCACCGGCAACGGTGTGCCACTGGCGCAGGAGTGGGTCTCGCCGGAGGAGGAGCTGCGCTTCGTGCGCCTCTTCTTCCAGCTTGGCATCCGGATGATGCACCTCACCTACAACCGGCGCAATATGATCGGCGATGGCTGCGCCGAGCGTGCCAACGGCGGGCTGAGCGACTTCGGTCATGCCGTCATCGCCGAGATGAACCGCGTGGGCGTGATCGTCGACGTGGCCCACTCGGGGTGGCAGACCAGTCTGGAAGCGGCCAAGGCTTCCCGCGTGCCGATGGTGGCCAGCCATTCCGGGTGTTGCGCGGTGAATACGCATATCCGCTGCAAGCCGGATGAGGTGATCCGCGCCATCGTCGAGACCGGGGGCTATATCGGCATCTGCTGGGTGCCTGCCTTCCTCGGAGGCAGTGGCGACATTTCCGCGCTCCTCGATCACGTGGAGTATGTGGCCCGCACCTTCGGCGCGGATTACGTCGCGCTTGGCTCGGATACCGCGTACACCGCCGCGGCGTATGAGGATGAGTGGAAAAAGGTGCCCCCGCGCCGCCGTTCCCGGCCGCGCTGGGAGGGCTTCTGGCCCAAAGATGATCCTCTCTTTGACTCCACATGGCACCAGCCGCATCAGGTGCAGAGCCTGGCGTGGACGAACTGGCCGCTGATCACCGTGGGACTGGTGCAGCGTGGCTTCAGCGATGAGGAGATCCGGAAGATCCTGGGCGGCAACGTCCTCCGCGTGGCACGCGCCGTGTTGGAGGCCGCAGGAGTGGCAACGTCCTAAACGAAAGGCATGGTGGATCGGGCGCATCCTTTCGCCCGTTCCACCGCGCCCGCCCGTCAAGGGCAGGCGTCGAGCTCAGGCCGCCGGGCGGCGGACCACCACAGAGAGGCCAGGCGGCTGCTCTGCCCCCGGATGATCTGGCGGACGGATACCGGCCGCACGGCTGAGCGCCTCCTTCTCTACGGCGGCGGCATTCCGGTTTGCCTCGGCGATCTGGAGGTAAACCTCGGTGCGGTGAACGGAGACCTCGCGGGGCGCGCGGATGCCCAGGCGCACCACATCCCCGCGTATCTCGAGAACGGTGATCTCAACATCCTCGCCGATCACCAGGCCCTGCCCGGCCTTCCGCGAGAGTATCAACATCGCCTCGCTCCGTTCAAGCGGCACACGTTGCGGTCAAGGGTTGTGGGAGAAGCCGGTGCCGGGTGTGGTATCTCGGGTCGTCCAGCACGACCTGCTTTGCCCGTCGGGTGCGCACGTTGACCACGATGGGGCCTAGCAGGTTGGCGGTCATCTCCTCCAAACGCGCGGGCAAGGTGACGATGGCGAGTATGCCGGCATCATCCGGGTCCTCAATGCCCAGCGCCGCGGCGTCCTCATTGCGCAGAATCACTTCGTAATCGGGGAACCACCGCACCGGATCCACCACGACGAAGGCGAGCGCCGGGTCATCCACGCACTGCAGCCACTGGAAGAGGGGGTTCTCCTCGGTCTGCAGCAGCACATACCGGTGGCGTGTCTCGAACCCCAGCAGGCCAGGGTGGATCCGCAAGATGGAGGAGGCCTCCACGTCCAGAGGCCCGAAGCGCGTCGTCTGAATACGCATGGCAAAGGCCTCCTCAGATCAGGAAATCAACGGGCAAATCAAGCACGCCCGACTCCAAAATGCGATCTGCCAGCTCCTCCTCGGATACGTGGTATTCGCCGCGCTCGACAAGCTGACGTAGCTCCCTCACGCGATTCTCCCGCACCCCCGGGAGGTTCGCGAGGTGCTCCTTCACCCTCCGGACGTCCTGGGCGGAGCGGGAGAGCGTGACGCGGTCCTCCTGCTCGATGGTTGGCGTGCTGCGATCCACCTGACCAGCGCGCTTCTCCGACACCCGAGAGACATACGCCTGCAGCACCGCCTCTCTGCCCTGTATTCGCATCGATAGATCTTCCTCTCCGCGACAGCCAAAGTCTCCGCTGCCGCTCCTTACCTCCTATCGGCATCTCTGCGTATGGGCTTAAATGGGGCGAGAGCGGTTTGGCTCCACGGCGCCGGCCCCACCGGGGATCTGTTGGGGCGAGGCCGGCGCCGCGGAGCGCTGGAGCTGCTGTTGCACCATCCGTGCCAGGCCGAGATCGCTGGCGCCCGCGAGGTGTCGGGCCAGCTCCTGATCGAAAAGCTCCTGATAGATCTCGCCGCCAGGGCCGCGCAGGGTGGTTCCACTCGCCCGGCGCATCTCGGAGAGAAGCTGCTTCAGAAAGAGCGCCTCCATCTCCTCGCAAGCCTTGTCGAGCGCCTTCTGTTGCCCATTCCCGGTCGCGCCTGCCTGCCCTGCCACAAGAGCCCCTATCCGCTGAAGCATCAGATCACCTCCAACTCGGCCTGAAGCGCCCCCGCCTGTTTGATCGCCTGAAGGATGGCGATGATGTCGCGCGGCGTCAGGCGCAGCGCGTTCAGCGCCTTGACCAGATCCTCGACCGTGGCGGCCTGAAGCGGGAAAACGGTCGCTTCCTCCTCCTGCACGCGCGTCTGCTCTTTCTGCGTGACGACCGTCTCGCCCTCGCCCAGTGGGGAGGGCTGGCTGATCACCGGCTCCTGGGCGATCTCCACCACCAGACTGCCATGAGAAACGGCGACGGGCGCGATGACCGCGTGCCCGCCGATGACCACCGTGCCCGTACGCTCGTTGACGATGACCCGGGCCGGCATGTCCGGCTCCACAGGAATCGCTTCGAGTTGGGCGACGAGGGCGACCAGATTGCGCTCCTGCCCGGAGGGGATGCGCACGCGGATCGCTCCCGCGTCCACTGGAGTGGCGGTGCCGCTGCCCAACCGGCGATTGATCGCATCCACCATGCGTGCCGCTGTAGAGAAGTCCGGGCGCATCAGGCGCAGCGACAGGAATCCATCTTCAACGGCGGTGACTGGTACCTCGCGCTCGACGATGGCGCCATTGGGAATGCGCCCCGCGGTGGGGTGGTTGCGGCTGATGTTTGCCCCCGGGCCCCCGGCGGCAAAGCCACCAATCGAAACCGGACCTTGGGCAACGGCGTACACCTCGCCGTCCGCGCCTTGCAGCGGCGTCTGGAGCAGCGTGCCTCCTTGCAGCGAGCGCGCATCTCCTACTGAGGAGACGAGCACGTCGATGCGGTCGCCCTCGCGCGTGAATGCCGGCAGGTCGGCCGTGACGATCACGGCGGCCACGTTGCGCGTCTTGAGTTGCTCGCTGGAGAGGGTGATCCCAAAGCGCTGCATCATGTTGGCGACGGCGCGCGCCGTGAAAGCGACCTGGTTGCTGTCACCCGAGGAATCCAGACCCACCACCAGGCCGTAGCCGAAGAGCTGGTTGTTCCGTACCCCCGCGATGCGCGCCAGCTCCTTGATCCGCGTCTGGATAGCCGGGCGCGGGGCCGTGGGGGCCGCGGCCTGGGGGCTCTGCGGCTGGGCAGCCAATCCGCTCGCTATGGTGCAAAGAGCCAGCATCAAGAGGATGATTCGCATACGTTACCTCGTCAGAAAAAGACACGCAGCAGGCGCGTGAGAATGCCTGGCTTCTGCGCCTTGCCGATGGGACCCTTGCCCGTGTAGGTGATCTGAGCGTCGGCGATCAGGCTTGACAGGACCGTGTTCTCCGGGGAGACATCTTCCGGACGAACGCGGCCGGTCAGGCGCAGCTCCTGCTTCTCCTCATTGATCACCACCGTGCGCGTGCCCTCTATCTCCAGCATGCCATCCGGCTGCACGCGGACCACCTGGACGGTCATCCGAGCGGTGAGGTTGGATGACCGGCTCGTCGCGCCCTGCCCGGTGAACTTATGGGCATCGTTGAAGCCGGCTTCAGGCAGGAACTTGAGCACCCCAGTGGAGGGGGAGACCTGGTGAGAGTGCTTCTTCTCGGCCTGCGTGTTGGCCTGCTGCGAGGCTGCCGCCGATTCGACGATCAGGACGGTCAGGAGGTCCCCGGCCTGATGCGCGCGCTGATCCGCGATCAAGGGAGCGCGGCGTGTTCCTGCCGAGTTCCAGATGGAGTCTGCGCTCGCCAGGCTGGTCAGGGCGGAGAGCCCTAGCACCAGGCAGATAGAGGTTGCTCTTGTCTTACGCATCCATTTACTCTCCCCGGGGATGGCTGCCCCGGAACGACGCGGCGGTGGAAAACGCGGCCCTGATGGCAGGCTACTCTCCCGGGCCAAGAATCGCCTCGGCGGTGCCGGGTCCGGTCACGCGGACGCGGTACTCGCGGCCTCCCGTGAGGTTGACGACCCGGATCTCCCCACCGGCGGCACCTTCCTCCAGGGCTTTCGCAGGAACGCGCACCCGAATGGCGCCGGCGCGAAGAGAGACCGTGATCGTGTCGCCGCGATGCACATCCGGCGTGGCCTCCACGCAGGACGCGGTGAGCACGCTACCCGCCGAAAGCATCCGGCGGACGCGCAGGCCAACAATCTCCGCATTGGGCGCAAGCGGCTGGGCGATTCCGGCGACATCGCGCTGCTCGACGCGTGCGTCACCCTCCGCGAGGAGGGTGCCATAGCTGAGAGCCCGCGTCGCGACCCAGACCGGCGAGAGGCGGCGCACTCGCACGGTGACGCTTGCCGTCGCAGCGAGGGTGCCATCCACCAGAGCGCGCAGCCGGACGGCCACGACGCTCGCGGCATGGGCGTTCCCCTCACCGGGATCCGCTATCAGCTGAAGTTCCCCCTCGGGCACAGTCAGGGGGAGGGGAGTCGAGAGTGGCTCGACGATCACCTTCTCCCCGTCGCGCGGGTTGCAGACGCGGCGCACCGCCGCTTCGGCGGCGCGAATCTGCTCCTCGGGTGAAACGGTGCGTCCTGCTCTGCGGACTACAATCCGGTCGGGCGCGAGGAAGTCGAAGTGTTCGGGGTTGAGCCGGCTCTGGCGCATGCGGATGTGGATATAGCTGAGCTCCACCACTCGTTCCCGCCCAGGGAGCGGCGCCTGGCCGACAATTACCTCACGCGCCCGGGCGGCGAGCGTCGGGTCGCCCCGGAGCACGCCCAGATCGCCGAGACGGATCTGTGGTCCGCGCACCGTCACCTCGGGCAGCAGCGTCACCTCCACGCGAGCGGGCGGCTCTTCACCCAAAACCCCGGTGGAGAGAACGCACGCATTCAGCACGAGCGCGGTGGCGAGGTGGAAGAGGCCACGGCGCAGCCCGCGGTTCCCGCTATCGGCTGGGCTTCTCATCCCCATCAGCTCCCTCTCGCGATACGGCCAGGTGTTCCGCTGGTCCGTCCTGGCCCGGAAAACGATTCAACTCTGCTTCGGCAGTTCGAGGAGACAATCTTAAACCCGGAGGCAGTTCCCTCTTCTCAAACTTAAGGCGGGTAGCGGTTCGGCCGAAGAAATCGTTGAGGAGTCAGACCTCCCATAATGCAGTTAGATGGCGCGTTTCTTGACACGCGTTAGGGGAGCCCCGCCGGGAGCGCTCCGGGGCTCTCGAGAGGAATAGGACGAATGCTGGCCGATAAGGTCAAGCAACACGTGATGGAGCTCCGAGATTTGCCGAGCCTTCCAGAGGTAGTGGCACGCGTGCTCCAGGTCGTGGACAATCCCCGCTCATCGGCGGCTGATTTTGGGCGGGCCATCTCGCTGGATCCCGCGCTGACCGCGCGCATCCTGCGCCTGGCCAACTCAGCATTCTATGGCTACACGGGCCGGATCGGCACGGCCGTTCAAGCGGTGACCATCCTCGGCTTTGCTCAGGTGCGCAGTCTGGTCCTCACTGTCAGCATTCTGGATCTCTTCTGGCATTCTGGGAAGAGGCCGGCCCTCCCGCATTACGATTTCTGGCGGCACTGCATCGCGTGCGCCGTCGCCGCGCGCGCCCTGGCGCGTCGAACCCGCATCTGTCCCCCGGAAGAGGCCTTTGTCGCCGGCCTGTTGCACGACCTGGGCAAGATGGTGCTGGCCACGGTCATTCCCGACGAGTACCACCAGGTGGTGAAGCAGGCGGAGGCCGAGGGAAGGGTGCTGGTAGAGGTGGAGCAGGAGTGCCTGAGCCTCACGCACTCCATGGTGGGTGGTTGGGCGGCCGAGAAGTGGCGGCTGCCCATGGCGCTGAACCAGGCCGTCGAGCGGCACCACGAATGGGTGGCGGATGCGCCTGCCGCCGGCCTGGCGCGGTGCGTCTTCTTTGCCAACCGGGTAGTGGGGAGCGGGGAGTTCGGATGGTCCGGGAATGGACAGCCCCTCGAGATCGATACCCGCCTCCTGGCGGGAACCGGGATCGATCCGGCCGACCTGGATGCGATTCCAAGGGAGATCGCCGAGGATTACCAGAGCGCGTGCCAGCTTCTGGATGTGATTGGATCCAAGGGGGAGGGTTTCTGATGGCAACGCTTCCGCTCGTTCGTGCAACGACATCCGATGTGGGGAGCCAGAGGGCGCCGCTGCCGAGCGCGACGGAGTGGGCGCAGATGCTCCACTATGCCGAAACGCTTCGCGCGCTGAACGACCGGCTGCGTACTTCCTACGAGCAGCTCTCGTCGCTCTTGATCCTGGGGCAGGCGTTCAACGCGGCTGGCAGTCGCGGGCGCGTCGGCGAGATCCTAATGGAGATCGCCAGAGAAGTGCTTCCCTACCGCGCTGCCGCCATTCTCCTCTATGAGGAAGGGACGTATCACCGGCGGGGCACCGTCGATTTGACGCCGGAGTTGGACGCCGAGCTATCGCGGCAGATGATGGATGGCGTCCTCGAATGGGTGCGTGAAGCTGGCCAGCCCACGACGCGCGCCGCGGATGGCGACCAGGTGGGATCTGTCCAGTCCTATGCTTTCCTGCCGCTCCTTTTCCAGCAGGAGCTGGTGGGGGTCCTCTGGCTGGCGCTGGATGAGCCGGTGGAGCGGCTCACCGAGGACCGGCTTCAGGTGGCGGATGTGATCGCCGGCCAGGCGGCGGCGGCATTCCGCAACGCTGCCTATGCCGATCTCGAGCGCAGCTACCAGCAGCTCCATGCTCTAGAGTCGATCAAAGATGATCTCATCCACATGATCGTCCATGACCTGAGAAGCCCGCTCACGGTCATCATGGGGAACGTGGAGTCGGCGCTCTTCATGGCCCAGGATTCTCGGCAAAAGGAGATTCTCCAGCGCGTCATCTCGGGATGCGAGGGCATGCTCACGCTGATTGGGAATCTGCTAGACGTGAGCCGCATGGAGGAGGGGAAACTCGAACCCCGCCTGGAGGAATTCCCCTTATCCGAGGTGGTTCAGGCCAACCTCGAGATTCTCTCCCCCGCGGCGGCCCGGTGGAACAAGCCGATTGTCTGCCACGCCCCCGAGGATCTGCCCCCCCTGTGCGCGGACCGGGACCTGGTGCGCCGGATTCTTGCCAATCTGCTCGGCAACGCCCTGAAGTACTCGCCCCCCGGCAAGCCGATCGAGATCGATGCCCAATACGATGAGGAGCGCAGCGAGTTCTTGATCTCGGTGACCGACCATGGCATTGGGATCGCGCCGGAGTTCCACCAGAAGATCTTCGACAAGTTTGGCCAGATCGAGGCCAAGCAATCGCGCGAGCGCGTGGGTTCCGGCCTGGGGCTCACTTTCTGCCGCATGGCGGTCGAGGCGCACGGCGGGCGGATCTGGGTGGAGAGCGTTCCGGAGGAGAGCTTCACCTCCTTCCGCTTCACACTGCCCATGCAAAGAGCGTGAGCCGCCGCGCCGGCGCTATTTCGGGGCGTCCCAGCTGCTGATCAGGGCGGACCCGGGCGCGTCCGGCGCGGGCGAGGAAGCCTCGATATCCAGCATCGCGATTCCCATGCGCATCTGAGACACGGGGTTGGTCACTTTGTAGAGGCGGCGGATGACGTCCGCGATCCGGTCACAGACGGTCACCAGGTCTCCTGCCTGTTTGCCCAGGGCGGGGTCGGTAGGCGTCAGCATGAGCGAGAGGAGCTCGCAGGTGCCCGAGATCACCTGCAACGGATTGTTGATCTCATGGGCGAGCGCCCGGGTTGTTTGGATGACGGTAGCCAACTGGATGTTGCGCGTGCGCTCGGCCTCTAGCTCGCGCTCCCGGTCGCGGATATCGAGGCAGCGGCTAAGCACGGCGGGGAGCACCGTCGCGTAATCCATCGATTTCATCACGTAATCGGCGGCGCCCAGCTTCATTGCCTCGACCGCCACCGCCTCGTCGCCGTAGCCGGTGACCAGGATCACGAGCGCGTCCGGCCAGGAATCCCGGATATGACGGAGGACCTCGATGCCGTTCATGCCCGGCATCTTATAATCCAGGATGACCGCCTCCGCGCCGACGCTGGAAAGGTGGTGGATGCACTCTTGGCCGGAGCGCATGACGACCACCTCTCCATGAGGGAAGCCCCGCTGCAGTGCCATTCGGCAAACAGCGAGCTGATCCGGATCGTCATCCACGACGAGGATCCGCACCTCGCGCGTATCCACGACTCGCTCTGAGGTGTTGGTGCTCTCGGGGCGTCTGGCTGGTTGCGTGGCGCCCTCGCGCGCCAATGCCTCCATCGGGCGCGGAGCGCCGGAGATCTGCGCCGGCGCTACCGGTCCGGCATTTCCTGTATGCATGTGGCTTGTCCCATCACAAGGCATATGCTTGGGTGCTTGCATGGCAGCTCTCCGCGAGATGCCACGGCGGTCCTCCCCCGTGGCATGCCTCTATGCTTACCCTGGCGACCCCTGTTGGGTGTGGTTCATATCGCGCCAATAGCGAACGATGGCCCGCAGCTTGCGTGAGAGGTCCTCGAACTGCACTGGCTTGATGACATAGCTGTTGGCGCCGAGTGCGTAGCACTCGGTCACATCCTCCTGCCGGTCCGAGGTCGTCAGCATCACCACGGGCGTGGCATCGAGCCCTGCGCAGGATCGGATCTGGCGCAGTACCTCCTTGCCGCTGATCTTCGGGAGGTTGATATCCAGCAGGATGAGCTCAGGCGCGTGCCTTCCACTGCCGGCGGGTGCACCGACGCCCGTGAGATAGCTCAGCGCCTCCTCGCCATCACGCAACCAGACGAGGCTGCGCGCCTTCATGCCGTCCAGGGCCCACCGGGCGAGGAACGCGTGATCCTCATCATCCTCCACCAAGACGGTTGCTCTCGGCACCTCCACCTTACCCTCCCTTTTCTCGCACCGGGAGCGTGAAATGAACCGTGCATCCCTCTCCCACCTGCGACTCGATCCACACCTTGCCACCCAGGCTCTCGATCACCTTGCGAACGATGGCGAGTCCAACGCCTGTGCCTTCCACATCCGTATCGGTGTGCAGGCGCTGGAAGATGACAAACACTCTCTCGTGATACTCCGGGGCGATTCCAATCCCGTTGTCGCGCACATAGAGGTGCGCCTCGTCGCCTTCCAGAAATCCCCCCACCTCGATGCGAGGCGCGGGGTTGTCGCTCATGAACTTGGCGGCGTTCCCAATCAGGTTGTCCATCACCTGGCGCAGCGAAGTTCGGTCTGCGTAGACGACCGGCAGGGAGGGAGCAACGTCCAGGCGAATCCCGCGGGCGTTGAGGCGCTCTTGCCAATCGGTGGCGATCTCTGCCATCGCGTCGTCTAGGGCGACTACCTCTTGCTGGAGGTGCCTTCCCACGCGGGAGAACTGGAGCAGATCGCCGATCAGCCGCTCCATGCGCAGAACGTTCGCATCAAGGCGGTCCAGCAGGTGCCGCGCGCTCTCGTTGAGCGCGTCGCCAGCCTCGATGCGGAGCATGCCTGTGAGGCCATGAAGCGAGACCAGGGGCGAGCGGAGATCGTGAGAGACGGTGTAGACGAACGCCTCGAGCTCCTGATTCTTGCATTGGAGCTGGGTGCGATGCGCCTTCTCCTCTTCCTGGCGGCGCTTCTCCTCGGTGATATCACGGGCCAGGATGACCACCTGGGAGCTGCGCGTCCCTTCGCCGCCCATCGGCGTGCTCACGACGTGGAACGGCACGGGGGCCCCGCTGCGATGCCTCCAGATCACCTCGCCCTCTCGCGTTTCCATGAACGACTCGCGGATGATACGACGGGTGGCCTCCTCCTCAGCTGCCTCAGAGGCAAGCACCAGCAGCGACTGCCCCACCAACTCTGAGGGGGAATGATCCAGCGCCCTCATCACGGCCTGGTTTGCATAAATGATTCGGCCCTCGCTATCGACGACAAGCACGCACTCGCCGATGTGGTCCAGCGCGTAGACCAGGCTGCGCACCTGGGCATGGAGGCGAGCGTTGTAAATCGCCAGGGCGATCTGGCCCACCAGCAGCTCGGCGGTGAGTACCAGCTCCGCGTCGCGAACGAGATCGAACGGGCCGTGGTTCTGGACACCCAGGAAGAGCATGGCGCCGAGCACTTCTCCCTTGGCGATGATCGGCACCGCCAGGCAGGCCCGGCCCGGAACGAGCGCCATCGGATTGGGATCGAGCGGCAGCTCGCGCGTGGTCGTCGCTGTTTGAACGCGGCGAGACTGCACGGCGCGACTGCAGAGCGACTGGGTGTCGTCGGCGAACACCATGGAGCCGAGCGTGGCTTCCAGTCCGGATCCCCACACCGCCCGGCAGGCGAGCGTTCCATCCTCCTCCAATAAGCGGACCAGTGTGCCTTCCACGGCGGTAAGGCGGGCGCCCTCCTCGCAGACTAGCTGGAGAACCTCGTCGAGGTTGAGGCTGGATGTGACGGAGCGGGTCACTTCGGCCAGCGTGAAGCCGAACTCGGCGGTCTCGTTGGCCTCATTGAGGATGCGCCGCTGGTGCTCGCACGCCACGGCTCGAATCGCCATGAGCGAGCAATCCGTGATGGCTTCTGCCGCCTCCAGGAGTGCGCTCACGTCCCCGTTGGCGTGAAGAGCGACGAGGGGCCACGCGGCCTGATGGAAGGCGCCGACGAACTCCTGGAGCTGTGCCAAGGTAAACCGCCGGATCATGCCGGACGGCCCCAGCCATGCCGCGGCGCTGGCAAGGATCTCTTCGGAGCGATGCTCCAGGTAACCCACGCATGCCTGGGAGAAGTGCGAGATGATCTGGCGCACCGCGGCGCGCTCATCAGGCGAGAGCGCCGCCGTGCTTGGAGCGAGCGCTGCCTCCCAGCGCTCGCGCAGGCTCGCGGGGCGCGCGGCGATCAGCTGGGCGAAGCCGTTCCTTCGCCGCAGGGGTGACTCTGGCTGTGTCTGCATCACATAGGCTCCTAATCTCCTGTTCGGCAGGGGAAGCGAGTGGCTTTAGAGACTTGTACAATCCGCCACCGGTGCTTAAGCCCTACCGGTGGCCTGCCGAAAGGAAGCTCAAGAATGGTGGGACCGTGGAAAGATGGATGTGCTGCTCATCGGCCGGGATCGCAGGATTGTGGAGATGGCCCGGAAGGTGTGTGCCGGGCTCGCACAATCGCCACGGCTGCAGGTGCGGGACAGTGATGAAGCCGCCCAGTATCTTTTCCCGGACAATGGCGTCTCGGAGCCCCATCTGCCGGCGCTTATCGTCATGGACCTGAATGGATCCGGAACGGGCGAGGTCGATCTTCTTGCCCGCACCAAGGCGGATCCCTGGCTGCGCATCGTGCCCTTCGTGGTGATATCGGCGTCGCCCGATACCGCAGATCTGCGCCGCAGTTACCTGGCGGGCGCCAACAGCTACGTCGTGCGGCCGGAATCCGACCAGGAGATGGAAGCAACGCTGCGGCACTTGTTCCGCTACTGGCTGGATGTCAACGAGCCGCCTCCGCCGGCGGTCGGTTGCGCCATGCGTTCCCGTCGCGGTGTGCACGGCCGCTCCTCCGCCTGAAGCCTTGCATTGGTCTGGCGGAGCGGTGACTGCCTGAGAGAGAGCGATGATGGACGACAGGCTACGCGTTCTGGTGGTCGATGACGAAGATATGGTCCGGGCGACCCTGGTGGATATGCTGGGGTTGGCCGGGTATGAGGTGTGTGGCGAAGCGGTGGATGGCATTCAAGCCCTCGAAGCCGTTGGCCGGCTGCATCCAGACATCGTGATGATGGATATCTGCATGCCACGGATGGATGGGATTCAGGCGGCACGCGTGATCCGCTCCACCTGGAGCATCCCCATCATCTTCCTCACCGCGTTTCTTGATCGTGAGATGATCAACCGCGCTGCCGACGCCGGGGCGTTCGCCTATCTGATTAAGCCGTGCCGGCAGGCCGAGTTGGCGCCCGCGATCGAGATGGCGCTCAAGCGGTTTGGCGAGGCGCGCTCGCATCACGAGCGAGCGGAGGCAACCCAGTGGGAGCTGCAGGCCGTGCGGACGCTGGCAGAGGAGATCGCGCGTGGCGCGGGTATCCGCGACGTGCTGCAACTCGCGCTCCGCTACATCGTCCGCGGCCTGGATGTGCCTGCGGCTGCGCTCATGGTGCGAGAAGGAGGCGACCTCCGGATCTCGACCGCCGTGGGCCTGGATGTGCAGTGTCGGGAACAGTTCCGCCGCACGCTGGAAGACCCGCTCTTCGGACGGGCGGTGCTCAGCAACCACCCTCAGACGGCGGTTGCTGCGGAGGAGGACCTTCTAGGGCTCTCCGGCAACGCGTTCGGGCCATGCCGGAGCGCGTTGGCGGTGCCGGTGCCGGTGGGCGCCGCGCCGGCCGGCTGCCTGGTTGCCTGCCGGCCGGATCCCGTTGCTTTCACCCGAGAGGAGATGGCACTGGTCAGCACGATGGCCAGCGAGGTGGGAATCGCGATACAGGCTCTGCAGCGGCAATCGCCAAAGGGGTGGCAGGAAGCGCTCTGGACCTAACCAGTCCCGCCCGGAGAACGCATGGCGATGCGACCGCGTGCCCTGCGCGTTCCGTCCGCCCTGACGACTGAAATGCTGGGCCACGCGCGATGGTGCCTGGCGCGAGCAACGCCGGGCTCCTGGACGTTCCCCTACTCCCGGGAAGGATCAGGGAGGAGGCTCTTGACCACGCGAATCAGGTCGCGAGGGTGGAATGGCTTCGGCAGGTAGACTTCGGCGCCGGCCAGCAGGCCCTCGAGGATATCGGCATCTTGCGCTTTGGCGGTCAGCATCACGATGGGGAGATCGCGTGTTGCCTCGTTCGCTTTCAGCGCCTGGGCCACATGAACGCCATCCATCACCGGCATGACGACATCCAGGATCACGAGGTCGGGTTTCTCTTTGCCGACTGCCACGAGGGCATCCCCGCCATTCCTGGCGGATACGACCGTGTAGCCCTCCCGGCGCAGGTTGACGGCAACCAGATCCACTACGCGCTGTTCATCATCGACGACGAGAATCTTAGCCATGGCTCCTCCACCACCGCGCGACTTACGCCAGCTTGCTGAGGTGATCGCGCAATCGGTCCAGACAACCGGCGACGTGCTGGCCGACGGCGGCGCGTGCGCGCGCCTGCCATGCATGGTCCACCGTGCAGCCCTGGAACGTGGGCGACTTGGCCATGCGCGTGTGTACTCGCGTCACGAGGGCATCGAAGTGCCGCTCCCCGCCCTCCAGATAGCGGACCAGCTCGAAGAGTAGATCCACGGCATCGCGGAGCGCGCGCACCCAGCCGCCCGGATCCGCCGGCAGCGCCATCAGCCCATCGCGTGCGTCGAGAAGATCGCCGCGCCTGCCCGTCTCCCACCACGCATCGAGGGCCCAGATCGCGCGCGCAAACTCGAACATGTGAGAGGTGCGCGCGTAGAAATGGCACCCTAGATCACGCAGGATTTCGTGATTCGGCCGTGCGGGGAAGAGCAGCTTCTGCATCAGGACGAAATCGGTGACGAACTGGGTGTGCGGCATGATCCGTTGGCCCAGAACCCCCGCCGCTCCGGAGTTCCCCGCCACGAGGCGATCAACCTGCCTCAGGCGCGGCCTTGGGATAAGCGCCTCGAGATCGCTCCCTCCCGTGCCTGCCAGACCGGGATCACACAGCAGGATCGGAATGCCTGCTCTGCCCAGGTGATCGCTTGTGGTGCGGTCTTCCGGCAAAACAAGAGCCGCGCGCTCCTTCGGGAGCTCGCGCAGGAGCGCCTCCCACTGCGCCCCGCCGATCCGGCTTTCCAGTTCCCTCGCGCCGGTCAGGTCGATATGCAGCGCGCTGCGCCCGGAGAGCCATCCCTCGTAGTGGCCAACCGCGTCTGATACCACGCGCGCGTAGTCCCGGCAGCCGGAGCAGCCGCAGAACGCCGGCCCGGCGATTCCGAGGACGAAGCCATCGGTGCAATCAGCCAGGGCAGTCAGCAAGAAGCGCGCGAAGCGCTGGATCGAGTCGCGCCCCCGGCTCCAACACAGCGCCTGCCCCTGAAATCCTACTTCAGTGGCGCGCTGCTGCGGATGCCGATGCCAGATGCACGCGGGCACCCCGGTGAAGGGAAAGCCGACGAGCGTCTGCATGCCCAGGCCACGGGCATACTCCAGCGCGTTCCGCAGGACGCCGTAGCGCCACCCGTTGCGCACCGTGGAGGCTTCATCCGGGTGGTAGTACTGCCCGGGCCAGACGAAAGTCATCAGCAGATTGGCGCCCGCGGCGTGCAGGAAGTCGAGATAGGCCGTCCACTCGGTGGTGCTCCAGGTATCGGCCGTGAGCGGAGCCAGGCCCCAGGGCATCGGGTTCAGGAAGACGCCGCGGCGCTCGACCAGCGTCGTGTTCGGGGCAAACTCGACGCGCATCGCGTGCTGCTTGCCCCCATCGGCCTCCCCCACGATGCGAAACCCCAGGGCGGTGTAGAGGTGAATGGCGCGGGCGTTCTCTTTATAGACGGTGAGTTGCAGACCGGCCTTGCCCTGCGCGCGCGCCTCCTCGAACAGCAGCTCCATCAACAGCCGGCCCAGCCCCATGTTCTGGTACGCATCGGCGACAGCGATCCCGAGCATCGGCACACGCGTGTCGCCAACGCCCGACTCGCTGAAGTAGGCGTAGCCGACAATCTCATCCTCCTGGGGATCGACCAGAACAAAGCGGCTGGAGCGTCCGGTTTGTGCGTCGCGCACGGCACGCTCGGCATCATCGCGGTTGAAGGGGTGGGGCCGAAAGAGGCGGCGTGACTCCGGCGAGAGGGAAACCATAAAGGAGAGGATGCGGTCCGTATCTGTCAGGCGCAAAGGCCGGACGAACAACTCGCGCCCGTTTCGGCTGACTCTCCTGATCATTCCGCGTGTCTCTCCAGCCGGGCAAGCGCCCACGCCCTGGATTATACCGCACGTCTCCTACCCCGTCAAGGCACGCTGAGAGAGCCTCGCGCGGGGCATGCCCAGACCTCGACGGGCTTCTCCTTCACGGCCCCGCGAGTAGCCATGTCTCGGCCCTGAAGGGGGCGCGCAACAAAGCCCGAGGTGTCCGCACCCTGAGCCATGCCCCCTGAAAAGTAACCACGATCCTGAAGGGGTCACGGAAACCGCTATCACGTATTATTGAACCCTTTCAGGGTTCCAGGTATTTTCTGGACGCGAGACCCAGGGTCAGGAGACCCTGGGTTGGGTTGTCGGACCGCCACGCGGCCCTCCGAGAGCGTTTCGCTCGGGCCATGCCCGATCCCGGATGGATCACACACCCCCAGGTGCCCCCACCTCTCCATTGGTGTTCGTCCCTTCCATTGGTATCCCCGGAGGAATGAGCCGGCGCCGGAATGGGTAAGATCGCCGCAACGAGTCTCTGGCGGGCCAAACCGAACCGCGCGAGACGGTGGCCCCCCGAGGGGGATGGGAGCGAGCATGGCGGCTACGAGTGGCATCGCTTCGATGTACGCTTTTCCCTGGGACTTCCACGATGAAGGCGTCGAAAAGACGCTCGCAACGCTGGCGGATAAGGCTGGCATGACAGAAGTGGCCGTCGCCTGCGTTGGCATCGCTGGCACCTATTTTCTCCCCCACAACCCAAAGCGTATGTTCTACTTTGGCGAGGAAGGAGCGCTTCTCTTCAAGCCATCCGCCAATCCGTATCAGGGAACGCGCCTGACGGCACCGGTGGCTGGGGTCGTCGAGTCGGCAGAGTACCTGGCCGGAATCGCGGCGGCGTGCCGCGAGGTCGGCCTCGAGTTTACCATCTGGATGCGCTATTGCGACAACCCAGCCCTGGGGCGCGCCTTTCCAGAGTACACCCGGCAAGACGCCCTGGGGATCCACCACCTCTCGCAACTCTGCCCGGCCGAACCTGATGTCCGCGTCTTCTGCCGCGAGGTGACTGGCGACCTGTGCCGCCAGTGCGCGCCGGACGGACTGCATATCGAGGCGGCGAGCTTCTTGCCCTACGACCGGGGCTTCATCCATCCTGCGGCGCCCGCGCCCATCGCCTCGTTTGACCGGCTGCTGCTGGGCCTCTGCTTCTGCCCGCTCTGTGTTGCGGCCGCCGATGCGGCGGGCATGGACGGCGAAGGGTTTCGCCGGCGCGTGGCTACCTACCTCCGAGAGTCGCTGCCAGGAGATCCGGGGCAGGAGGCGCTCTTGCCGGCTCCACCCGAGATGATCACCGCCGCGTTCGACGGGGAGCTGCTGGCCTATCTGAACGCGCGCAGCGATGTCGCCACCTCGCTCTACGAGGAGATCGCCGCCGTGGCGCGTGGGGAGGGGGTGCGCCACGTGCGCACGTCGCTGCCCCTGCCAGGTGAGATGGCGCTCACAGGCCTCGAGCCCTCACGGGTGCTTGTTGCCAGCGACCGCGCGACGGCGCCGTTGCCCGACCCGGACGCCCCGGAGCGCCTGCAAGATACGCGCAGCTATCTGCGGCCCGGCATGCTCCTCCTTGCCGCGGTGCCCCCGGAAGAGATCGGCACGGGAGAAGCACTTCGGGAGCGCCTCCACGCCTGCCGTGATGCGGGCGCCGATGGCTTCACATTCCCGCCGTACGGGCTGTTGCGGGAGCATCAGGTGCGCGCGATTGGGGAAGCGCGTAGCGCCTGGATCTGAGATCGCATCACGCGATGGCATGATCGGGGAAGCTGCCCGCGGACCGAAACGGGCGGGTTTGCGGTTGGAGCAACACACGTGCGCAAATCGCGCAAGATCGCCAGCGGCATCTTAGCAGGAGTCCGTCTCGCGAAGGCGAATAGACGAGACCACATAGGCACGGTTCGTCTCCAGGAAGCGGAAAGGAAGAGAACAGATGGGTCCCTCAAGCTCCATATCGACGGGCTCCACCGCGAGACCGCATTCAAGAGGCTTTACCCTCATCGAGTTGCTGGTGGTGATCGCGATTATCGCCATCCTGGCGGCCATTCTGTTTCCGGTGTTCGCGCGCGCGAGAGAGAACGCCCGGAAATCGACGTGCCAGAGCAACCTGAAGCAGATTGGAACGGCGTTCCTACAGTATGCTCAGGACTATGACGAGAGGTTTCCTATTTACAATCAGGCCGGCGTTGGTGCTTTCGTGGTCGCCTCGCCCTACCTGAAGAACACGGACGTGCTCGTCTGTCCGTCCAGCCGGCAGAATACCTACGGCGTCAACTACACAGGTGTCTTCAACGCGAACATGGCGCTCTCCCAGGTTCAGGTCCCATCGCAGTGCATCATGGCGTTGGACAACGGCAAGTCGAGGGCGCTCGCCGCCGATCCCTGGACGCGCTTTCCCCCGCTCGCCGGGGATAACGCAGCTCAGGGCCACGCGAATGACGATTGGGCCTGGCCGGACGGGAACGCGACTCCCACCAGCGGGACGCTTTACACCGACACGGCGAACCCGCGGCACGCGGATGGGGCGAACTGCGTCTTCATGGATGGGCATGTGAAGTGGTATGCCATCCAGAAGCTCACGACGCCGGCGGCGACCTTCAACGATTGCCTCTGGCTGGCCTGGTAGCCAGGTACCCAGGCGCGCTCCTGGCAAGCGCCTGGCGCAAAGGGTTTGGTTGGGTGGCCTTCTGGACTACCCCTGTGCGCCCTCGCTGCCAAGCGTGTGCCAGTAAAGATGGGTTCCGCCCTCGAGTGGCGCTCGCTGCAGGAGGGCGGCCATGGCCCGACCGGTGTAGGTGGTATCGCCCGGCAGTCCGATGTGTGTGAGGAGTTCGGCCGCGTCGCGGGATGCGGGCGTTTCGCGCGCGTAACCGGGCGGGTAGAAGCCCTCCACGAGCTCCAGACGGTCGCCAAAACGGGGGCCGCCCGCGGGCGCCTCTCCCGCGTGGGTCGCGCCTGGGGCCGCGCCTTCCGTTTCCGCTTCCATTCCCTGGCAGAGAAGCCGCCACGCCCCGGCTGCCAGCCCCAACAGCCGGTGGCGGTTGCAGGCAAGGCGCGGCGTCACGCGCACGGCGCGGACGCGCGTGGTCAACTGCGCCAGCGAGAGGCCAAGCGCGAGTCCGGCCGCGGAGCCGCCAGAACCGCACGCCACCCAGATCGACTCTGGCGGGGGGATCTCGCCCGCGGCCACCTGTTCCGCCACCTCGAGCGCGGCATCGACGAAGCCGAGCGCGCCGCGTGGCGAGGAGCCACCAGGCGGGAAGAGCGCCACGCGCCGGCCGCTTAGCCGGTGTTGGACGCCGGACAGGATGAGCGCGGCCACGGCGATGGCTGGATGGGCATAGGAACGCACCGGCACGTCCAGGCGATGGAGCAGATCGAGAGCTTCGGCGCAGCGTTCACTCCAGGGCTGGCTCCACAGGATGGCTTCGGCGCGCAAGCCCACCCGGCGTGAAAAAAGCGCTGTGGCGGAGACGAAGTGGGAGCCGATGGCACCGGCGGTGAGCACCCGATCGACACGCCGGCAGAGGGCATCAGCGAGGAGAAACTCCAGGGCGCGCACTTTGTTGCCACCATAGAGGCGGGATGAGCGGTCATCTCGCTTGACCCAGACCGACGCCGGCGCCGCGCGACCCCGCAGATTTCCCAGGGATTCCAGGGGCGTCGGCAGATCACCTAGTGGGATCCAGGGGAGGTGCTCGCGCGCCTGCGGGAAGCGCCGGAAGAGCGCCGGAAGCGCCCGGCTCATGCCCACCCCCCTCCGAGGTTGATCCGGGTATGGAGGGCATGCAAGAGGTGCCCCAACAGCGGCATCCTTCCCGCACCCATGATCTCAACCAGCGCCGCCATGCTGCCTCTTTCGTCTGCCCGCGGCCTGCCCCTTCTTGCTTCTGTGCCGAAGGAAGTGGGGCCTCGCTTGCAGAACACACGCCATATCGGACGCTGTCTTTCGCCTGGCGATTTCCCGCGGGCTCGTGTGGCTGCATGCAACGGGAGCCGGAGAGCCGTGGGAGCCTGCTGGCAGCGTGATGGACGGAGCCTTTGAGAACTGCACAGACGAGCTTGCCTGCCGGATCAACCCGCCGCGAGGAACCCCGTTGATCGGCGTGCCGTCTTGACAAAGAGAGCCGCCCAAGGTAAGATACAACCGTTGCGTCGGACCTGGCAACTGAACCCGCGCCCTACGTCCGCTCGATCATACGGCCCCGGTGCGTGCGTGCTGCAGGTCCCTCTTTTCAATTCGGAGGTTTTCGCATGCCCCTGGCATATCGCTCCTTGTTTGGCTTTCTAGCACTGTGGGTGCTGGCGTTCGGCGCCAGCGCGGCACAGGCAGCCCCTGTCACCGTGAAAGTGTGGCAGCTCCCCAACCGGGAAGCGCGCACGGTGGATCAGCGTGCAGACCTCGCGGTGCTGCAGCGCTTCATGGAGCTGCACCCCGAGATTGAGATGGATGGCTTCCGCGGCATCACCGCGCCGGGCATGGGCCAGGATATCACCCCGCTTCTGGCCATGGCGGGTGGTGTTGCCCCCGATGTGCTCTATGTCAACTTCCGTATCTCGGAGAACTACATCGCCCAGGGCTTCCTGGCACCTCTTGATGAGTACGTGCTCGAGTGGGCAACCGAGCTGGCAGGCCGGCCGATCAGGACCATCGAGGAAGCTCAGCCGGTTCTGTCGCACATCATCAAGCCCCAGGTGTGGCCGGTCATCTATCGCGAGGGTCCGGGACACGAGAAGCACGTGTGGGCCATCCCCTACGGCACTGTGGTGCAGACGCTGGCTTACCGCAAGGACCTCTTCCGCAAGGCTGGTCTCGATCCAGATCGGCCCCCGAAGGATTGGGACGAGCTGTTTGAGTATGCCGCCAAGATGACCAACCCGGAGGAAGGTGAGTACGGCATCGGGATCGCGGCCGGACCCCAGGCCTCTTGGCACTTCATCAACTTCCTCTGGTCCGCCGGCGGCGAAGCCGTTGTGGAGGAGAATGGCCAGTGGCGTGCCGTGTATAACACTCCGGAAGCGGTGAAGGCGCTCCAATTCTACCAGAAGCTCAACCAGGGCGAGTACATCCGCAACGGCAAGAAGACGAAGGGTGTCGCCTACCGGGGCACCGACGTCTACACGAAGTGGACGCTCGGGAAGCTGGGCATGTACTTCCAGTACATGAACGACCAGGTGATGTCTCAGGTGAACCCCAACCTGATCGGCGTCGGTCCGATGCCGATGGGCCCTTCCGGGAAGCGCGGCAACGAGATCAACGCCACGATGCAGGGCCTGAACGCCACCATCAAGGATCCGCGGGTCCGGCGCGCTGCCTGGGAGTGGATTAAGTTCCGCGCGGGCGATGAGGCGAAGCGGATCCGCACGCGGATCTACATGGAGGCTGGCTACGCACAGTACCTCAATCCGGAGTACCTGAAGCGCTACCTGACTCCCGAGGAGTATCACCGCTTCAGCCGCCAGGTGCCGCCCGGGTGGGCCGAAACCTTGGAAGAGGCGCTGAACAGCGGGCGCCCCGAGCCCTACGGCAAGAACTGCGAGATGATTTACACGGAGATGACGCCGCCCATCGAGCAGGCGTGGATCTCCACGAACACCGATCCGAAGTACCTGAAGGCGCTCCTGGATAAGTCCGTTGCCGAGACGAATGTGAAGCTGATGGGGCTGCTTCCGCCCGGCGTCAAGGAGAAGCGGCGTTTGGTCGCCGGCATGGTCGTGTTCGGGCTGATCATCGGCTTTGCTTTCGTGTTCCGCACCGTGATGCGGACCTTCGCGAAGGAGCTCGAGCCGCCGCCAGTGACCGGCAAGGGCTGGCGCCGCTTCGGCTACGCCTGGATCGTCATGCTCCCGGCCATCATCTCCGTGGCCGTCTGGCAATACTATCCCGTCGCCCGCGGATCGCTGATGGCCTTCCAGGACTATAAGCTGGTGCTACCCACCACCTGGGTGGGCTTGGACAACTTCGCGGAAGTGCTGTTTGCGCCGGCGTTCTGGCTCGGCCTGAAGAACAGCGCCCGCTACATGATCTACTCGCTTGCTTTCGGGTTCCTCACCCCGATTGCCCTGGCGCTGGCGCTCAATGAGGTGCCGCGCGGCAAGGTGCTCTTCCGGACGCTCTACTACCTCCCGGCCGTGACCACCGGCCTGGTCATCTTCATGCTCTGGAAGCAGTTCTACGACCGCACTCCCTCCGGCCTGCTGAACAAGGTGATCGCCGGTGCGGTTGCCGCGGTGAATGCCGTGATCACCCAAGTGGGCGCCAACCCGATCATCTACACTCCGCAAGACTGGCTGGGCGACCCGCGTTGGGCGATGATGATGATCATCATCCCGCTGGTCTGGGCGGGGATGGGGCCGGGGTGTCTCATCTACCTGGCGGCGCTCAAGAGCATCCCAGAGGAGATGTATGAAGCGGCTGACCTGGATGGCGCCGGACTGCTCTCAAAGATCTGGCGGATCACCGTGCCCTATCTGCGGCCGCTGATCATCATCAACTTCGTGGGCGCGTTCATCGCCGCCGCGCAGGCGTTCGACGCGGTCTTCATCATGACGGGTGGCGGCCCGGTGAATACCACGCGGGTTATCGGTCTGGAGATCTTCTACACCGCCTATATCTACCAGAAGTTCGGCTACGCTGTAGCGATGGCGTGGATCGTAGGCGCGCTCCTGGTCGGATTCACCGTCCTGCAGCTACGCATCCTCAGCCGGGTGCAGTTCAAGACGGCACAGGCGTGATCATCATCCGCCCTATGTGAGTGAAGGTGGGGAGGCGGCCCCGCGGGAGAGCCCGCGGGGCATGCCTTCCCGGGTTGTGCGAGGAAGTCATGCCGATCATTCCAACTGTTGGACGGCGCAGTCCGAAGATGCGCCTCATCATCGCGATGCTCTATACGGTGCTCACGCTCGGCGCGATCACCATGGTCTACCCCTTCTTGATCATGGTCTCCACGTCGTTCACGAGCGAGGTAGACTCGGACGAGTTCGCACCCGTGCCGTCGTACTTCTACGACGACGCCATGCTCTTCCGCAAGTACGTCGAGGCGAAGTACAACGAGGATATCCCGAAGTTCAACGCCTACCTGAGCAACGACATCCCCGAGTTCAAGAAGGTAGAAGTTCCGGCCAACATCAACCAGCAGATGGTGGATGATTGGCTGGCATTCAAGAAGACGCTTCCCGATACCTACAAGATGCTGGGGGGCACGACAAACCTCTCGCGCATCACCCCGGAGATGCAATCGCGCTATCAGGCGTGGCTGCGCGAGCGGTATAAAGGCGATCTCCAGGCTGTGAACCGCGCCTACACCGAGAGCAACCAGATGTGGGAAGAGGTCCTCATCCCCGTCGAGGACTGGAACCAGCGCCAATACCAGCCGGTGATCAACCGGAAATACAAGGAGTTCCTCGAGTTCCGCGCTCAGCAGCCGGAACGTTACTTCAACACCGCGAGTGGCGATGGCCTCTTCCAAGACTGGCTCCGCTTGCGCTATGGCACGGAGCCGGATGTGCTCAACGAAACGTGGGGAACGAACTACAAGAGCCGGTTTGAGGTGGCGCTTTCCGAGCGCGTGCCCTCGCACCCCAAGCAGGCCGCCGACTGGGAGGAGTTCGTTCGCAAGGAGCTGCCCGCCCAGTTCGTGGGCGCCGACCCGGAGGCGGAGCCGCTCTACCGCCGCTTCCTGGCCCAGCAGTACGAGGGGAACATCCAGGTCCTGAACGCGCGCTACGGAACCAAGTATGCCGGGTTCCACGAGATTCCCCTGCCGGCCCCGCGCAAGGCGCCGGTGAGCGGCATGCCCCAGGCCGACTGGATCGCCTTCGTCGAGCGTGTTCTGCCCACGAAGATGATCTATCTGCAGACGCCGGAGATCCTCTACCGCGCGCATCTGAAGACGAAGTACGGAAGCGTGGAAGCGCTGAACAGGGCGTGGGGTGTGTCGCTTGCGTCGTTCCAGCAGGTGAGGCCTCCCTACCTGGAAGCGGACTGGGTCGAGATGCAGGCCGACCGCAAGGCGGTGAAGCGCGAGTTCCTGGTGCGCAACTACCGGGAGGTGTTCAACTATATCGTCCTGCACGGGCGGTCGCTGTGGAACACGATGATCCTCGTGCTCGGCCTCATGTCGGTCACGCTGATCGTCAATCCGCTGTGCGCCTACGGCCTGTCGCGGTTCAAGCTGCCACAGACCTACAAGATCCTGCTCTTCCTGCTGGCGACGATGTCGTTCCCGGCCGAGGTGAGTGCAATCCCGCGCTTCCTCCTGCTGAAGCAGTTCCACCTGCTGAACACCTACTGGGCGCTGATCCTGCCGGCCATGGCGAATGGCTACTCGATCTTCCTGCTCAAAGGCTTCTTCGACAGCCTGCCGAGCGAGCTGTATGAGGCGGCGACGATCGACGGGGCCGGCGAGACGCTGATGTTCACGAAGATCACCGTCCCACTCTCGCTGCCGGTCATGGCGGTGATTGCGCTTCAGACGTTCACCTCTGCCTACGGCTCGTTCATGTGGGCGTTGCTCGTCTGCCAGAACCCGAAGATGTGGACGCTGATGGTCTGGCTGTCGCAGATGCAGCAGTGGGCGCCGACCTTCGTGATGTTCGCGGCATTGGTCCTGGCAGCGATTCCGACGCTGTTCGTCTTCATCCTTTGCCAGAACGTGATCATGCGCGGTATCATCATCCCGACGGAGAAGTAGTGCGTTGGGCTGCCGGAAGGCAGGCCGCGTTGGATCCACAGAACGGCGTGTGGCCCCGACACCTCCCTATGGGGGAGGCGCCGGGGCCGCGCTGCGTACCACCCGCGCGGTATGCCTTCGGATTGCACACTCTCACGCGGATTGGTATAATGGGAGAGGGAAGATGCCGAGCGGTTCTGGGAGCAGCTGAAGATGGCCACGGCACATGAGCTCTTCAACGAGTACCAGGATCCGGAGGAGGCGCAGGGCCTCTTCGAGGAGATGCGCCAGGTGCGGTCCTGTATCTCGACGCCTGCCGATGCCGTGGCGCAGATCCTGCGCTTTCGTCAGGAGGTGGGCCCCATGATGATCGGCGGCCGGCCGACGTGCCTCTGCGCCAATGTCTGGGAAGCTTGCCACCAGATCGAGGCGATGGGCCGGCGCCGCCTGCGTTGGGCCGTGCCCCTGCTGGCGCGCCTCCTCTTCCACCAAGACCCCGATTTCGATGCCTGCCCGGAGTACGCAGTGCGTCTCCAGGCAGCCGCTGCCCGAGCCCTCGGCGAGATCGGCGACCCGCGCGCAATTCCACCGCTTCTCGCAAAGCTGGAGGAGGGGCCCACCTACGCGCCCCTCGCTGCCGGAGACGAGGTTCTCACCGGGATTCGCATCGAGCTGGACGAGGCCACCGTCGCCGCGATGGCCGCCCTGGATGCTCTCGGCGCGGCCCTGGTCGACGGCCCTACTTGCTGAGCCCGGGATGGCGCGGCGCGGGAGCGCCTACTCCAGCCGGGCCTCGGCCCACGCCGCGTGATCCGAGTTGATGTTATCGCCGGCGTCCGTGCAGTAGAGGCGGAGCTTCTTCGCGCCGGCGATCTCCACGTCGACGGTGAGCGGGTCATCGCCGCCGCGGAGCACAGGCGAGCGGTAGACCGTCTCCCACTCCGTGTCGCGCATCACCTGCACCTCGAAGCTCGCACTCCCGTTCGCTCCTGTGTAGGCGTCGATGCCGATCACCGCGCGGAACCGATGCCGCTCGGGGTGCGCGCGCAGGTCGTAGATCGCTTCCGAATACCCGCCTCCCGGCGCCGTCTCCGGACAGAGCATCAACCCCTTCCCGAAGATCGCGCCGCCCAGGGAGATCGGCTCGGCGTCCGCGTAGCGTCGGTTCTTGAGCAGCCCGCCGTGCGCGAATGCGTGCTCCTCCTTGAGATCGCTGAGGTAGACCGCGTTCGGGTGCGGTTCCTGGTGTTGCGTGTAGCCGAGCGTGAAGGTGGTGCCGGCCTCGTCCAGCGCGAAATCATCCAGGTGGACCGTCACGCGGCACCGGCGCGTCTCTCGCGCGGTGTCGCCCGCCAGCCGGTCCAGGTACACGAGGAGCGTGGCCGTCCGGCCATCCGCGGCGGGCCGGAACTGCACCCTGCCATCACTCCCCCCGAGCTCCTGGCCATCCCAGGTGACTCGCAGCGACCGCGGGTCGATGGGGTTGGCATCATCGGCGAACTCGAGCGAGAGCGTCTTCGGCGGAGCGATCAGCCCGAGCGACACGGGCTGGCTCGCATCCAGCGGCTGGCCATCGAGGAGCGCCCTGGTCACCTTGGGTGGTTCTCGGTCCTGAAGGTTGAGCCAGGCTGGCTTGCCGGCCACCAGTCGGAACACGCGGGCGCGCGGGCCGGCGGGAACGCGAATCCCATCGCGCGGCGCGGCCGGGAGGCGTGTCCAACCGTCGCCGGTGGACTGCCACAGCTCGCCTGCGAGCCCGGTGAGAGTGACCGTCGTCGGGCTAGATGCGCACGCGGTATAGACCCACATCGTCTCCGGCTTGCCCTCTTCGCGGGCGAGCGAGCGCTCCTCGGCGCGCCAGGTGAAATCGGCCGGCACGCTCACCGAGAGCCCAGGCTCGATGGCGTAGATCACATACCAGTCGCCCGGCCGGATCCCGTCGGCGGCGAGGTTCGCGGAGTCCTCCAGCTCCAGCACGCACCCGCCAAAACCGCCGCCCACCGCCTCGGTATCCTTGATCACGTAGGTCTTGCCCCGCTCGGGGAACCACGCCTTGCACCCCTCGTACCAGGGGAGATTCCCGAACTTGACCATCGGGCGGTGTGTCTTGAGCACGTTCGGACGTTCCTCATCGAGGAACGCGACCTGGTGCCAGCCGGCGGCAAACGGCGGGTAGCCGTCCAGATCCACCCGGAGCAGCCCGCCCGGCAGCGGCGTGACCCTGCTCACGGTGAAGGCTTCGTTGTTCTCCCGGCCATTGGCTCGCTTCAGCCGAATTAGCAGCTGCCGCCCGGCGAGTGTGTCGCCCTCGGGCCAAGGCTGCTCAGGGCGGACGATCAGCGCGCTCTCGTGCCGGGTGCCCGTCAAGTCGCCTATCAAATCGACTATCGTGCCACGAAACTCAGCCGGCCCCTGATACCGGAATCCCTCTCCGCGCAGGAAGGTGCCGCGGACCACGTGCGCCTCGACGATCCGGCCGGCGCGGTCGCGGCGCAGCAGGGCGTAGCGCGCGTCTGTCTCGATCCCATCCGGCAGGCGGAGTGTGCCCGGCTCCTCCTGGAACAACACGGTGTCGGTGTAGCCGCTCGCCAGCTCTAGCTTCACGGCCAGCGCGCCTGGGGTCTGGACCGGGAGCGCCTCGACGGAGCGGATCGCCGTTTTCTCGCCCTCGCGGAAGCCCTCCAGCACGTGGACGAAGCGGCTCTCCAGCGGCTGCTTCGGATCCGCAGCGACGCGCTGCTCGATGAGGAAATCAATCGCGTCGAGGAAGGCGACGTAACCATCCACCCGGGTACCGCCGGGGAGCGGCTGCCGCAACCAGGCGATCCACGGCCCCTTGGCGTTCAAAAGGCGCGGGGCGCCCTCCGGCTGCGGCACTCCGATGAGCCGGAGGCGCACCCGGCCGACGTCGTCCGGCAGCGGGCGGACGAACGGCTTTCCCCCGGGGTCGCGAGGGGCATACGCGGCGATGTCGGTCTTCCAGGTTACCTCCCAGGGCCCTGCCGGTGGAGCGAGCGCCTCGACGTTGCGCACCTGGTGGTAGTTGCGCGTCTGCGACGTGTCCTCGGGGAGCTTTCCGCCCCACCAGACGTGCGTGAGATCAGGGTAACGCTTCGTCGCGGCGGGCAGGCGCGCCTCCGCGCGGTCGGCCCACGCGCTCTGATACAGAGCATGCCGCTGGCCGCCCGAAAGCCGCAGGCAGTCCAGGACGTACGCCCGGCCGTCCGGGGCTTCCACGCCGAGGAGGGTCCTGCGGAACCGGGAGACGGGCACGCCGGCGCGCTCGAAGGAGTACAGGTCGCGCACATCCATCACCTGGAACCGGGCGCCGATCTGGCCGGGCTCCTCGCCGCCCTTATAGGTGATCACCTCGCCAAAGCCGCGGTCATCCCGCCATCCACCGCTCGTGGCCTTCTCATCCACGGTGACGGTGTTTTGTGCGAGGGCGCTGTGGGTCCAGATCCACGACCAGCCGTCGAAGCCGCGCCCGGCCTCCGCGATCTCTCGGGGATAGCCCATCTGGTGGAGCGCCTGGATCTCAGGCCGCTTGGCGTCGAGCGGGGCGTTGCTCCAGTGAGCGGCGTAACCACCCGGGCGCATTACCGGAACGCCGTCTACCCAGCAGGAGATGCCAAGGGCGTCCGAGGCGGTGTGGAGCGTCGCGCGAGAGTAGTGGAGGGAGACCTCCATCCGGTGGCCGGAGCCGCCGACGCGGAGCAATCCCACGCCGAAGCCGGGCCAGTTGCGGCTTGGAACCGCCTCGTTGGCGCGCACCTTCTCGGGATCGACGAGCGGCGGGCGCCACGCGTACTCGTGCTGGTCGGCGAACTCCAGGTGGATGCCACGCACGGTGGCAAGCCGGTTGAGCTCCGTGCTCGCGGGGCCGAAGAAGGGATGGTCCTTGAGGAAATCGGGATATAGCTCCAGCCATCCCTCGGGGTTGCGCAGGTAGGGATAGTAGTAGCTGTTGAGCATCGCCATGTAGTTCTGCGCACCCTCGCCGTTGACGCCATCATGGTAGTGGTGGTTATAGAGCGTCAGCTCCTGATTGGGCCCGGCGAAGTCGATCAGCTCCCGGTCCTGGAGCAGGACGCCCAAGAGGAAGAGATCGGTATAGTTCGCTTCCTGGTAGTTGGTGATCAGCTTCTGGGAGAAGACGCTCTTGAACATGAGCGCCAGCTCGCGCATCAGCTTTTGCATGATCTTGCGGTCGAGCGCCTCGGGATCGCCATACCGCTTCTTTGAGTAGGCGCGGAACGCGGGATGATGGCGGACGCGCGCGAACGGCTCCACCCAGATGTGCTCCCGGCTCATGTTGAGCCAGCCCCGGTTGCCTATCGGCGTGCGCCGGTTCCAGGGGCCCAGATAGGAAACCTCGAAGATCGCCGGGCGCGGCACGGCCTCCCATTCGGCGCGCGTGAGCGGCTTGCCATCTTTCCCTTTGGCCAGCTCGTTCCCGGAACAAAGGGGCAGGCCGTAGTAGGTATCGGCCACCTTGTCGAGGATTACCGCGATCTTGTGCGCGTAGACGGGATCCGCCGTCTCTCGGAAGAGCTTGCAGTAGCTATCAACCAGGTTGCAGCCGATCTCGAGCCAGCGCCTTTGGGCAAAGAGGGTGCCGATGAAAAGCTGCCACACCACCCCATCCCGGTCGCGATAGAGCGTGCACGGCACCTCCTTCACCGTGTCATCCAGGTGGTGGAAGCGGGCCACGGAGTTGGGCTTCAAGGGATAATCCGCGGGATAGTCGCGCCCGTAGAGGTGGGTCTTGCAGCAGACGGTGACGGCGTGATATGGGTTGGCGCTATCGTACTGGATGGAGAGCGCGCGCGACTGGCAGAAGGGGCAATAGCGAATGAGAACGTTGGCTGCGTCTTGAGGGTCCGGCTTGCCCGAGGCGACGAGGCCGAAAGGCGCGATGTGGTCAGGGAACTCTGCAGTCAGCTCCTCATCCGTGGGCGGCGTCGCCGCGTAGCGCCGGTAGGCCTCCTCTTCCGTCAGAGGAGGGTGCTCCTTTTCCCAGCGCTCCACCTGGGCGCGCGTCCACTCCCGGAAGAGCGTGTCGGGAGTGAGCTTGGGCAGCTTCCGGCCCGGTGCGAGCGCCGCTACTTTCGCGCCTCGGTCAGGGGCGTTCCACGAGTAGGTGTTGCCCGGCGCGGCTCCGGCGCTGCCTGCGAAACCGGCCATTAGAACCAGCGAGAGGATCACTGCCGTACGCATATCGAGCACTCCTCCAGCAGAAACGGTTTGCCAGAGGGGTTCGCCGCCCCCCCGGGCGGGCCCTTTCCGGTGAGAGACGGAGCGCCTGGGCGAGAGGTGCGAGGCCGGCGCGGATACCCGCGCCGGCTTCGTCAAGGGTGCCCAGCAACGACGAGGGTAGCTCGCGCACTCTCTCAGTGTGCGACGTCCTCCACGCTCCAGTGGCAGCCACCCGAGCCGGGGCCGCATTTCACCTGATCCGGCTTCTGCCACTTGACGTGCCCATCCATGAAGAGGTAGTTGGCGCCGTCCGTGTGCCGCAGGAACGGATTGGACGTTGAGACCGTGGTCGGCGGGTTTCCTGTGCCTGCGGCGTTCGAGCCGTTCTTGCCGGGGCCACGGTACATATCATAGTTTGCCTCGGGGATCTGGCCGCCATCCAGGACCGCGATCGTCTCCGCGGGCCGGGCGATCTGCGCGTCGCTGATCCCACCCTGCCCGCGGATCATGAACGGTGGATTCGGTGCGCCCGAATCATAGTGGACGGAGTTGCAGTAGTAGCCGGAGCTCTCAAACTCAATCGAACCGGTGCAGTCCGACTTGTCGTTGGTGCTCAGCGCGAAGCCGTTGAGATTGGGGGCGCTGGGGCAGA
>JAAZEM010000048.1 GCA_012512265.1 Armatimonadota bacterium
CGATCCTAGCACCACCAAGTACATGATAAAAGCGAGGCTTCAAGCCGATGGAATCGTCGAGAAGCCCTGGCGAGACGGATCGTGGTGGAAGGTCACAGCCAGGCCATGGCGAGCGGCGTCCTCACTGATGGGATACTCCTCGCCGAGCGCGCGCAACAGCGGGTGCAACTCCGCCGGCGTGCCCTCGGTGGTCCAGGTCAGCTCGATCCCGTTGATGGATCCCATGGCGCACTCTCCTCTCTTCAGGCGCGATCCGGCTCCTCGCTGGAACCCGATACCAAGGCACCCCCCTCGGCCTTCGCCTGCCGCAGCCGGCGCACCGTCTCGGCGACAGGCGAGGGCTTCTCCTGCCCCGGGGTCACCGCGCGCGCCAGGTATTCCATCGTCTCGTGCAGGGCGTAGCACGCGATTTCGTAGTCCACGCCGGCCAGCTCCGAGATCAGGCGCGTGCCGCGGTCGATGAGCTTCTTGTTTGTGGCTTCAACGTTCGCCATCCAGTTGCTCGTCAGCCGCCCGAGGCACCCCATCGTCGCGGTGGAAAGGGTGTTGAGCACCAGTTTTACCGCCAGGCGGTTCCAGATTCCCAAGGGGGTTTGGGGAGGCCGGCAGGGGACGTGCACCACGCGCTCTACCTGGGGGAGCAACGCGGCGTCCGCGCCGATGATCACGGCCAGGCGCTGGCGATACCGCTGCGCTGCCGCGGTGAAGGCGCTCCACCACGCGCTGAACTCCGAAGCATGAATCTCGCGGCTCAAGAGCACAGCCGCCGCCGCGGAGTCGGGCGCTTCAAAGCGAGAGGGGTCCTCCTCGCAGCCGATGAGAAACTTCAACAGCTCGCCCCGGCCCAGGCGGGGCGGATTCGCCCGGGCGCTCGGCGGGCCCTGGAGCTCCTCATAGCACGCCTGGTCCCACTCCAGGCACCGTGGCTCCCGACAGAGGACTTCCCGCCAGGCGGCTGGCGTCTCCAGGAGCGGGTTCTTGACGAACGCCCACGACGGTGGTGAGACCGGATCGTCGCATTTGCGGAAAGGGGGAAGCATGAAAGTCGGCGCGCGCTCCGTGGTATCGGTGAAGATATCCAGGAGGCAATCGGAGGCGTAGTAGGTCATGCGTCCCCGGGCGGCATACAGGTCGCGCTCGATCGTCACCCACTCGGCGATGGCATCCACCGCGTCCGGGTGAGCGAGATCGGCGAGCAGCGCCGTAAACCGAGCGGCGGCATCCCCTGGGGTTCGCCACTCACCAGGCACCGTGGAGAGCATGTCACGGGGAAGAAGCTTGGGAAGCAGCCGGATGAGCGCCTCCTCCAGCGCGGAGCCCACGACCAGCAGCTCGGCGGTCGTGGCCTGCATGCGGGTGGATCCGGCGACCGCCATCGGCCCGGAGGTCAGGTCTAGTATGGTGACGGCCGGGCACTCGATCACCGCGCGCGAGCGTTCGATGTGCCGGGCCAAAACCTCGGCGGGGTTGTTGAAGACGAAGAAGGCGCGTGCGCCGCGGGCCAGCGCCTCGTGAATCGTGCCGATCACCGAGGAAGTCTCGCCGCCCTCGCTAATGGCGACGAGGACGTCTCCGGCCCCCAGACCGGCCTCCGCCACCTGCCTGCGCCCGAAGGAGGCATAGTCCTCAAAGTTCTCCACCGAGCGGATCAGAGCATAATCACCGCCCGTCATCAGGCTGCAGACGCGATCCGCGAGCGAGGCGCTGGTCTGCTCGAGCGCGTGGGAATGGATCCCCAGATCGCGCCAGAAGCGCCGCCAACACGCCTCTAGCAGGATGCTGAGCCGCCCGGTAGCGCCGCACCCGGAGAAGCAAACGCGCCGGCCCGCACGGAACGCCTCGATGAGCGCGGCCACAAGCGACCGGTACTCCGCGCTCTGGAATGTGCGGGAGGCGCTCGCCCTTACGTCTTGATCCACGTCCTGCAGCATCCGGATGCCGGCGCGCGGTTCGCGTTGCAGCGTCTCGGCCAGGCCGCGGGTGCGGGGGTGTGATTGCTCGGTCGGCAGCATACCGAGACGGAACTGCGTCTCGTGCTTCAGGAAGTGCTCGGCTTTCCGGCGGTACTCCTCCATGGTGTTGGATCCTCCGTGCTCTTCTCCCGGTGGGCGATTGCTTCCTACGTGGCAGACAGATTGAAGCGCGGCCAACCGCTCTTCGCGCGGGATCATACGCCGGAACGGCGTCTCTGTCAAGCCTGAGCGCGGAGCTGAAGGCCCGCGCTGTTTGCGCACACGTCCTCTGCTCTGCGGCACGCGTTTACTCCTGCGCGACGCGGCGCCCCCGCCACCTCGCCCATCGCGCCGATGTTTCGTCTAGGCGAGCGAGTGGAATAGGGAATCGCTCGTTGGCCCTTCCGAGGAGAAGAAGGATGAGGCGACTGGTTGCGCTGTGCGCGCTCCTTGCGTTCGGCTCCGTGCTGGCCGGGTGCGCCAACGACGATGAGATCGAGGCCCCAACCATCACCCGACTCGTCCAGGAAGATGGTCGCTTCTCCCGGCTGGCAATCGCCCTGCAGGCAACAGGGCTGCAGGTGGCACTGCGGCAGTCGGGCCCGTTCACCCTTTTCGCGCCCACCGACCAGGCATTCGCCGGGCTCCCGTCCGGTACGTTCGAGCTGCTGCTGCAGAACCCTGCGGATCTGGGCCGCGTGCTGCAATACCACGTCGTGCCCACCCGCATCACGGAGGCGGAGCTGCGCGCCCTGGCAGATCAGAACGCGACGCTGAACACGCTGCAGGATGCCCGTTTAGATATCCGATCTGCCGACGGGGCGTTGGTCCTCAACCCGGGCGGTGAGCGCGCGTTCGTGGAAGGCGACCCACTTGTGGCAAGCAACGGGTTGGTCTACCCGATCAATATGGTGCTGGCGCCGCCGCTGGTCGGCAAAGACCTGGTGGATGCGCTACGCTTCGACCCGCAGTTCGCCCAATTGGTGCAACTGCTCGAAGCGGCCGCGCTGGATGAAATCCTGCGCCAGCCTGGGCCGTTCACCCTCTTCGCGCCCACGGATCAGGCATTCGCCCGGCTTCCTGCCAGCACACTCGATGCCCTGATCGCCGATCCCGCTCAGCTCGACCGTATCCTGCGCTTCCACGTGGTGCCAGGCCGGTTCACCACCGCCGACCTGCGCGGTTTGAGCAGCCTGAACACGCTGCTGGGGCCGCATTTTGCCATTACCAGCACCCAAATGGACACTCTGGTGATCGGCTCGGCGTTCGGGGAAGCCCTGCTGATTCGCCCGGACTTCGGCGTAGCCAACGGGATCATCCACACCATCGATAACGTGCTGTTCCCGCCGTCTGGGCCGTAGAAGCCACCTTCGCAGGGGGAGATGACCGCTTCGGCATCTCCCCCTGGTGCAAGCCGATATCAGTCCTCGAAGACGACCATCTGATGGCCGCGCACTTCCGGCACCACCACCTCCGCGTAGCCATCGCGATAGGTACACGCCACCTCGTCACCTGAAGGCGCCAGATAGACGCGGGCTGGCTCTTGCTCCCTCTTGAGCGCAACGCGAAGATGATAGAGCGGAATGACATCCTCGATGGTATCGAGGGTGTTGGCCCGGCGCTCGGGAATGTAGTGGAGAATATGGAGCACGCTCCGGCGCTGCTCCGGCTGCCGGTTGACGGTCAGGTGCGCGGTGGACGGCGCATCCGTCTTCACCAGCGGGTCCGGCAGCAGGCGGGCAAGCGCACTGAGCACCATCTGCTTATAGGCGCGCACCCCGTGGCGCTGATACATCGCGAAGATCGGATGCGCAAACTGGATGATGCGACCCCTCTGCACCACCGCCGGCGCTCCGCTGGGACGCTCGCACGGGGTGTGTGAGTGCGAGCAGAAGTGCTCCCAGGTGCGATTGAAGTAGGGGTTCCAGATATCGGCCAGAACCTCGGCATCCGCCGCGGGCTTGAGAAGGATGCCGCGGTCGTACATCACCTGCTCCGCGTCCCCGAGGGCCTCGGCGAGCGGATCGCGGGCAACGACGAAATCGGGCGAGAACTCCGCGGGCTCAATGAAACCCGCTGGCATCCCGGGGATCACGAAGCCGCGCTTGTCCGGGCCCATCCCCGATTCGTAGGAGGTGATCAGGCTGCCACCGCCGGCCAGGTACTCGGCCACCTTCCCGCGGATCTCCTCGGTCATCGGGATCTTATCCGGCAAGAGGATCACGCGGTAACGCGACCAGTCGTTCGCGGCATCGATCACATCGAACTGATGGTGGCCCTCGGTCAGCATGCGCTGGGCACCCGCCGCGGAAGTATCGACGCGTGCATCGGCGTTGCCAACCGCCTCCGGATTGAAGAGGCCGATCTCCACCTCGGGGACGACGTCGTCGCACCAGGGCTCCTTCGCCTCCACCTGGCGATAGACCGCGCCGATGAGGTCGTAGGTAGCCCGCGAGAGCTGCCCCGTGGGATGGAGCTGGTCGCCGACCGAGCATTTGGCGCCATAGGCGAGGGCGGTGAAGCAGTCATACTCCAGCGCCGGCAGGTTCTTATAGGAGGAGAAGTCGCCCCACGACTTATGGAACTTGCCGGTCATCGCCAGGTAATCGAAGCCAAGGGTGCGCGCGTAGCGCACGGTGAGGGGGAAGTGGAGGTAGCCCCACCCCCCACTCGGCAGTGATTCAAGCTCCAGGTGCGTGTAGGTGTCCAGGATCGGACGCCAATCTGGATAGATATGCCCCGAATTATAGAAGATGGAGCAATCAGCGCTGCGCTCACGAATCGCCGCCGTGAAACGCCGCTTAAAGCGATCGACCACGCGCTTGGCAAAACGCAGGCGGTCTGCCTCCTCCTCGGGGTTGAGGCCCTCTTGCCTCATGCTGTCCAAGCAGAAGGGGCAATGGCATTGGCCCTGACCAATGATATCGAAGAAGAACCCATCCACCGGTGCAAAGAGCTCCATCACTTCCAGGGTCTGCTCTAGCACGTAATCCAGGTAAGGCGAGTTGAAGCACAGCTTATGCCAGCCGGGCTGCAAAGGCGCGGCTCCGGTGCGCCGCCCGTTGCCGTCCACCTCGAGCCACTCCGGATGCCGGCGAGCCATGAACTCGTCGAAGCCGACGCTGATGTAGATCGGCACGCGGATGTCGCGCGCGTGGCAGGCGTCGATCTGCTCCTTGAGCAGATTCCGCTGCAAGTGGGGGTGGCGCGCCTCGAAGCGCGTCTCATGGTAGATCAGCCCGTGGTGGCATTTCGAGAAGGCCGTCACCGAGTTCACCCGGGCTCTGGCCAGCGTTTCGGCAAACTCCTCCGGATCAAACCGCGAGCCGATCCCGGGGATCTGCTCCGAGGTGTGGAAATCCAGGTGTATCTGTCGGAAGCGTAGCTTGAACATCGCATCCATCTCCCGCGTATCACAGCACATGCCGGGCGCTCTGGCAGCACATGGCATCGCGCCCCACCCGATAGGCGCCGGCGCAGGCCGGCGCCGGAAGAAGCGTTCGGCGACGGACTGGGCCCCTCCTGGCGTCCGGTCGCCCCGGCACGCGTCGGCTCAAGATGCCGCTGCCCTCAGAGGGCTGGCCCTCCGCTCGCACGCGCTTGCTTCCTGATACGATCCACTGGGAGGAATCGGCGGCCAAGATGCCGAACAGGAGTTCAGAAGCCTGAAAGCCCTTCTCCCCTGCCTTTGGGGGACCCTGTGAACCTGGAACACACTCAGATACGATGGAAATACTCTACCGGAGTCTGTTCGTCCTTGGCTACATCCTGTTGGTCCCCTCGCTGACACTCTTCTGGTACACGGGTGGGCGGCGTATGGAACGGTTGCAGAGCCGCAGCCTCGTCGTGATGGGGATCGGTATGGCGCTTATCCTTCTCTCCGCGCAGCCCTACCGATAGCCCTCCCACCGGCCACCGCGCCCTGCTATCCGATGCGCGGTTCCGGTTCTATCCCGTGATCTCGGACGCCCGGGAGGCTACGGGGGATCCTCGCCACGCGCGCGTCGCTTGGCGCGTAGCAGGCGCTCGGTCGGACGGACGTGTGCCTCGGCCTCGGGCACCGGCGGCTCTGGAGTCTGCCGGGCGGAGCGCGCCGGCTCGGATTCTACCGGGGGCGCCGTCTCCTGCTCAGCCCCACCCGATAGTACCCTTGGCGAAACCACTCTCGCCTCACCCTCCACCTGCGTCTTCCGCTGCGCCGTGGCCACACGAGATTTGCGTTCCAGGAGCCGGCCCATCGTCTCCGGGCGCTCGACGGCCTCTGGTTTCCGGCGCGCCACTCGGGAGCGCAGCCAGGGGGCACGAGTCCGCGCCCACGCGCGGATCTCCGCGGGCTCCATCTGCACCCGGCGCACCGCCACATCCAGAGGGAAGAGGAGTAGCGCCGCCAGCAACAGCGCCGGCCAGATCTCCACCGGCACTCGCGCCCGTCTGCGTTCCTTGGTAAAAACATCCGCGGGGTCGGAGAGGACGCGGCCACCGGTGCGCTCAGCCAGGCGGGTGAGCAGAAAGTGGTTCGTCTTCAGATCCTGGTACTCTGGTGGATAGGAGATTGCGAAGCCGGTGGTCTGCGAAGCGGTGCCGCTCTGATCAGAGCGGGTGATGTTCACCATGTAGGTGCCAATTGCGGTGGCGTCAAACTCGCCCTCGTAGCGGCCCGGCCCGGATTGCGGCAGCACGAGCGACTGCGCAACCATATCGGGGCGAACGACGTTGGCGCGCACTTCGAGGAAGTTGGCGAACTCGCCCTTCTCATCCAGGGCATCGACGCGGATCCGCCCCCGGCCATGCTCCACCTCCACGTGGGTCTGGAAGTGGGCGCGCGCACTCCGGCGAAGCGTCCAACGGATTGCCTGTCCCCAGAAACGCTGGTAGCCGGGCCAGGTGAGCCAGTGCGCCCCCCAGCGCGCCTTGCAGTCGGAGGTGAAGGCGATGGTACGGCCCAGGCCATAGCGCCAATAGGCAAAGAGCGGGTCGCCGCGCGGGCTCCGCATCGGCACCGCAGCCAGCGCCTTCGGCGAAGTGGCGACGTAGCCGAGCAGCGGCGGCCGGCTGGACCAATCGATGCCGCGCAGCACCTCCGCGCTGGAGTCCACCCTCGGAACGAATGGTTCCTCGACGATGAGCGACTTGGCGACGAGGAACGCCTCCTTGGTGAAGATCCGCGGGAGCATCCACGGGTCATCGGTGTAGTAAAAGCGCCCGCCGCCACCCCTGGCAAGTCCCTCGAGCAGCTGGAGATCCGCGTCCTGGCCGACAGCGACGGTGGAGAGCGTGACGCCAGCGGCGTTCAGCGCCTGGACGGCATGCTTGAAGTCGCCCGGGAGCGACATGCCGTCTGTAAGAACGATGCAGTGCTTCACACGGGCGTTGTTTTTCTTAAGCCACTCGTGGGCCATCATCAACGCCGGGTAGAGGCTGGTGCCCCCGTCGGCCACAATCGACGCAATCCGGTCCTGAATCGCCTTCTGATTTCGCACTCGTTGCAGCGAGACCACCTCTTTGGCCGCCTGGTCGAAGGCGATCACCCCAAAATCATCGTGCTCGTCCAGCACCTCGACGGTGGCGATCGCGGCCTCCTTGGCGAGATCCACTTTGGAAAAGCCCATCCCCCCGTCTGCCATGCTCCCGGATTTGTCGATGACGCAGACGACCGCAGTGCTCGGCCACTCCTGGGGCTTGATGATGTCCATGTCGACGGGGAGGAGCTCCTCGATTGGCGTGCGGTAGTAGCCACCCGCGCCAAAGCTCTCGTCGCCGCCAATCATGACGAAGCCTTGGCCCAGGTCGCGCACGTTGCTCTGGATCATCTTCATCTGCTCGGCAGAGACGTGGAGCGCGGAGACGTTGCTGAAAACAATACTATCGTAGCTCTGAAACTCCGCCAGGTTGCGCGGGATTCCGGTCGTGTTGACGACGTCGGCATCGATCTGCTGCGAGCGAAGGGCCGCTGCGAGGTACTTCTCTTGTCCGGGATCGCCCTCGACATAGAGCACGCGCGGCCGGCCACGCACCAGCGAGAAGCCGAGCGCCCGGTTGTTCTCGGAGAGCGTATCGTCGCGTGGTTCCAGGCGCGCCTCATAGGTATGAAAGCCTGGTTTCTCGAGGTTCTGGACAAAGACAACAACGTTTTTGCCCGGCGAGAGGCTCACCTGCTGCGCCCCGATGTAGGCATGGTTGCGGAAGAGGCGCAGGGTTGCCTCCTGGGCTGTCTGAGAGGAGGCCACCACGCGCAGCTCAAACGGCTCGCCGATCTTCACCTCGTTTGGGAGCACCATCCGCTCCAACAGCGCCTCGGCGCCCCGTGTCTGCTCGATGGGCACTACATCGACCGGCACGCCCTGTGCCGCGGCGAGCGCCACCTCCTCAAGGGCGTTGCCAAGGTTCTCATTCCCATCAGAGAGGAGCACGATGCGCCGGGCATATCGGTCCGGGAACGCGGCGAGGGCCAGGCGCAGGGCGCGCGCAAGGTCCGTATAGGTGGTGACAGGCGTGCTCGCCGTCTGATTCAGGGAGAGCGCATCAGCCAGCGGGGCTTCGATGAGGGCATCCGCGCCAAAGAGAATAACGCCCGCCTGGTCTCCGGGACGCATCTTCTTGGCGGCGGCAGTTACCTGGTCGAGAGCATGTCGGCGGTGCTCGGGCCCCATGCTATCGGAGTGATCCACAAGGAACCAGACGGCCTGAGCGTCGCTCCAGTGGACGAGGGTGGTGCCGGCAAGGGCGAGGATGAGAAGCATGGTGCCGGCCAGGCGCACGCCCAGGGCAACCCGCCAGCGCCAGGGGTCCAGGCAGGCGAGTGACCGGCGGTGTACGCCCACCAGCCAGGCAGCCAGAGGGGGCAGCAACAGTAACCAGGGCCAATGCTGAAATGTGATCGGCACGACGCATCGCTCCCGGCGCGCCGGCCGCCGCGGCGACGGGTGTCTGGAGAGCCGCCCAATGGTGAGCACGGCCGACACCCCATTATACCACGGCACAGCCGCGAGGAAAAGCAAAGCCATCGCCCTGCTCTCTCTGCATGTGGGGAAGGGCGGGCACGATTCCGGCGAAATATCCGACCGTTCGGGCGACGCGCCGCGACAAAAAAGATCGCTTTCACCCTCAAAAACTCTCTTGGCCGGCGTTCTGTGAAGCGGTATAATATAACGGACCGGTTGTACTGCGAGAGGGGTGGCAGGCGGTATCCGCCGCCTACTGGCCTTGCTGGCACTGGCCAATTGACGGGGGATACGCTGGGTGCTGCCGCAGATCGCGCTACCAGATCTCTTCAGCGAGTTAGTTGCTCTATTGGTGGTGTCCGCTGCTGCGGGCGCGGCCGCCATTCGCCTGCGCCAACCGGTACTCGTCGGCTTCATCATCGCGGGCATCATCGTCGGCCCCAGCGGTCTGAATTGGGTTCGCGCCGCCGATCAGATCCACGTCATGGCGGAGATGGGCCTCACGCTGCTCCTCTTCGTCGTCGGACTAAAGCTAGACCCACGCCTGATCCGCAGCATGGGCTCGGTGGCGCTCACTGCGGGGGGCTGGCAGGTAGTCCTCACGGCCCTGGCAAGCCTGGGGCTTTCGCTGGTCCTCGGAATCGCATCGCCCTCCGCGCTCTACGCCGCGCTGGCACTCACCCTCTCGAGCACCATCATCATCATCAAGCTGCTCTCCGACAAGCGCGAGATGGATTCGCTGCACGGGCGGATCACCCTCGGGATCCTGATCGTGCAGGACGTCGTCGTGATTCTGGCGATGATTGGGCTCTCCGCCTCGGTGGGAGGCGCGTCCGACCATCCCATGATGCAGGTGCTGGGGCTCCTGGCTCGAGGCGCGGCGCTGCTGGCGGGCATCGCGCTCATGGTCCTGATCGTTTTCCCGCGCGTGCTCCCTCTACTCGCCCGCTCCACCGAGCTGCTGGTGCTTGCCGGCATCGTTTGGGCGCTCCTGCTGGCCGCCCTCGCCGGGCACCTCGGGTTCAGCATCGAGGTGGGCGCGTTCCTGGCCGGCGTCGCCCTGGCATCCACAGAGTACCGCGAGAGCATGGCCGCCCGGCTGATCTCGGTGCGCGATTTCCTCCTCCTCTTCTTCTTCGTGGAGCTGGGGAGCAGCGTGGACCTCAAGGTGCTGGGCGCGCAGGTGCTGCCGGCCATTCCACTCTCGCTCTTCGTGCTCGTTGGCAAGCCGCTGCTCGTGATGCTCATCATGCGGGTGATGGGCTACCGCGCCCGCACCGGCTTTATGACCGGCCTGGCGGTCTCTCAGATCAGCGAGTTCTCGCTGATCCTGGTCGCGATGGGCGCCAAGGCAGGGCACATCACGGCGGACGCCGTCGGCATGGTGACGGTGGTAGCGCTGATCACCATCAGCATCTCGAGCTACCTGATCCTGTACTCCCACGAGCTTTACGAGTGCTTGAGTCCCCATCTACACCTCTTCGAGCGCAAGACCGCTCATCGCGAGGATGGCGGCGTGCCCATGGAGCTGCATGGCCCGCCGGTGGATGTGGTGGTGTTTGGCCTCGGACGCTATGGAACCGGCATTGTCGACCACCTCGAGGCGCGGGGCAGAACCGTGCTCGGTGTGGATTTCGACCCCCAGGTGGTGAAGGAGTGGAACGCTCGTGGCCGGCTTGCGGTGTATGGCGACGGGGAGGATCCAGAGTTTGCCACCATGCTACCGCTCTCTAGCGCCCGTTGGGTGGTCAGTTCCGTACGCGATCCGCGCGTGAACCGTTACATTGTGCATGCGCTGCGACACGCGGGTTTTTCCGGCAACATCGCGGTTGCCGCAGACCAGCGCGACACAATAGAGTTCGGAGACGATGACTCGTCGCGGATCGTTCTTGCACCCTTCGAGGATGCCGCCAAGCAGGCTGTCGATCTACTCATGGAAGCAGAGGAGAGAATAGCGAGGGAGGCGATGCAAAAACTGATTCATGCCATCTCCGAGCATTACATCATCTGCGGCTTTGGACGCATGGGCCAACAGATCTGCAAGGATCTGGCGCGCCAGGGAGTGGCGCACGTGGTGGTGGAGGATAACCCGGAGCAGCTCCCCCGCCTGCGCGAGAAGGCCATTCCGCACGTGGAGGGGAAGGCCACCGACGATGAAACCCTTCTCGCCGCCGGGATCCAGCGCGCGAAGGGCCTGATCGCCGTGGCCGCCTCCGATCAGGAGAACGTCTTCATCGTGCTCACCGCCCGAGGCCTCAACCCGGATCTCTTCATCGTCGCGCGATCCATCCTGGAAGAGAACGAGGTCAAGCTGCGACGCGCGGGCGCGGATCGTGTCATCTCGCCCTACATCCTCGGCGGGCGGCGCATCGCCGCGGTGATTACCCGGCGCGGCGTCATGGATTTTCTCGATCTGGTGCTACACGGCGACGAGGTGGAGACGGACATTGCCCACCTGGTGGTGCCCCAGGGCTCCCCACGAGCAAACACCGCCCTCGCCGAGCTGGAGCTATGGCGGCAATGTGGCGTCACCGTGCTCGCAACGCAGGATCCAGGGTGTCCCCTGGTCGCCAATCCAAGCCCAGACACCCTCTTGAGAGAGGGCACCGAGCTGATCGCGATGGGCACACCCGCCCAGCTCCACCGCGCACAGCGAATCCTCTCCGGTGCGCTCTAGCCCGAAGTATTCACCAGAATACTTCAAGAGAAGTCTCTTGTCTGGTGACACACCGTTGCCGCCACAAGCGCCCGGAGGCAGAGTGTTTTCGGGGCTGTGCCCACGAACCCGCGCTACGCTTGGCAGGGAGACTTCTTTTCATTATTCTGATGAATAATGCGGGCTAGGCGCATTGCGCGACTCACTCCGCCACATCGTACACGGGAGCGAGGACGGAACGGATGCTGTCCAGGGCCTCGGTCTTGCCCATCATGAGCAGCCTATCGCCGGCGTTGATCAGGGTGGAGCCGGCTGGCACCACCATCTCCTCGCCTCTGCGCACCAGGACGATGTAGACACCGCGTGGAAGTCCCAGTTCAACAATGGGTCGCCCCGCGAAGGGGGAACCGGGCGGCACCGCAATCTCCACCAGGGATCCGGAGATTCCTTCGGCAGCAGGCGTGGATGGCAGCTCGCGGGCAATCTGCGCCGGCGGCCTATCCACCCGAAGCCTGCGGGCGAGCCAAGGCAGCGAGGGCCCCTGAATCAGGACCGAGGTAAACACCACGAAGAAGACGACGTGGAACATCGCATCGGCGTTCGGGAAGTTGGCCAGCAGGGGGTAGGTCGCCAGGATAATCGGCACTGCGCCACGCAATCCCACCCATGAGATCATCATCTTCTCGCTGCGCGGGAACTTGAAAGGGATCAGGCTCAGGAAGACAGCGACCGGCCGGGCAACGAACATGAGAAAGAGCGAAGCGCCCAGCGCGATCCCCGCCAGGGGGAGGAGACGCGACGGGTAGACAAGCAGTCCCAGCGTGAGGAACATGACGATCTGCATCAGCCACGCCAGGCCATCGTGGAAGCTCGTCAGACTGTTCTTGTGCAGGAAGGTGCTGTTGCCCATGACCAGGCCAGCAATGTAGACAGCAAGGATTCCGCTTCCCCCGGTCAGCGATGTGAGCGCATACACCAAGAGGATCAGAGTGGTGCTGAGAACCGGATAGAGGCCATCGTACTCCAGATTGATCCGGTTGATGATCCAAACGATAGCCCGGCCGGAGAGATAGCCCAGCAGCGACCCCAGAATCATCTGTTGGACGAAGAAGGGAACGAGGCCGAGCGGTGAAGTATCGGGAGCCGTGAGCAGGCGAATCATGCTCACCGTGAGGAGCACCGCCATGGGGTCGTTGCTGCCGGACTCGAACTCGAGCAACGTCTCCAAGTGCTCCTTCAGATGGACGTTGCGCGAGCGCATCACGGCGAAGACGGCCGCGGCGTCCGTCGAGGAGACAATCGCACCGAGTGTGAACGCCTCGATGGGGGTCAGGCCGAGGAACGCGACCGCGAACCCACCCAAGAGCACCGCGGTAATCAGGACTCCGAGCGTGGCAAGCAGAAATGACGGCCACAACACCGTGTGCACACGCCTCCACTCGGTGCTCAATCCACCTGCGAAGAGGATGAAGATCAATGCCACGACGCCCAGCCCCTGAGAGAGACGGGCATCATCAAAGGCGATCCCCCCGGGCCCCTCACACCCCGCGAGCATGCCAATCATCAAGAAGATCAAGAGGGCAGGCACGCCGAGTATGCTCGATCCCTTGCTCGCAACAACGCTCAGGAGAAGGAGGCCCCCCACGCCAACCAGGATGTACTCTACCGTCATAACGATTGTCTATTCCCCTTCTTGGCTAATCACGCAATCAGCAGTACAACCTCGCACGCAGACTCTGAGAACGAGACAAAACGGTCCCTTCAATAGTGAGCGTTGCCTAGAGGGAGTCGCTGGCCCGCGGATCGCCGGGCCAGATGGCGTGCCCCGCGGAACAGTGGCGGATCCCCGCCGCCAAAAACGGATAGCTCTGCAAAAAAAACTTACCGCGACGTCGGAGTGTTCTACGCGAGAGACATTTCTCTCTTACAACCAGGTATACCCAATTTGAGAAGGTACGGCCGCATCAGCAACCCAGCCGTTTCTCCCAAGGAGGGAGTGCCTGAATGCACCACACTATTATACCAGTTATTAAGGAGGGGGAAAAGGCCAAGAGGGCGGTGGGGCGGTCTGCGGCAGATAGAGCCTCCCTCGGCCGCATTCCACGTGGGCCGGCATAGCACCACCTGTCCCCTGGAGCGCATGCCTCTGTCGGGCGATGATCTGCCCCGGTAGTGATCGTCCAGCTCGCAGAAATAGGCGCTTCAGCGCCAGAAAAGCACGCACAGGTTGCGGTGGCGCTCCGGGTGCAGACGCTCGCTTCGGGATCCGCGCGTGATGCGTGCCCTGGCTCTCCTCATGCTCCCAGGGCGGGGAAACAGGTGAAGCGCTCTTCCGCGATCTCGTAGTAGGGCACGACCCTTTGCCGCGGGTACCCCTTCACGGTGAAGTGGCCCGGCTGCCCCGGCACCGGCTCCAGCCACTCCTCTGGCTTCTCAGGATCCACCTTCAGAGAGGTGAACCGGCCCCTCCAGTTGAACGGACCCACGATGCCCAGCAGCACCGGCCCATACTCCAGGGCGTAGCGGTTCCGTCCCGGGACCTGGTCGAGCCCGGTGTAGCGGGTGACGCGAATCCCCAGCGGCAGGGTGAAAGAGACGGTATCGCCGTCGCGCCATTCGCGCGTCAGCGTGCAGTAGGTGCCCGGCTGGCCAACCGCAACCTGCTGGGCGTTGATGGCGATCCGCACCTCGCTGGTGGCCCAGCCGGGGATGCGCAGGTGAAGCGTGAACGTTGTGGGCGAGGCCACGCCCACGCGGATGGCGACGGCCCCCCCGAGAGGCTGGTCGGTCTCGGTTGCGAGCGTGACGGGGGCTCCGCCGCAGGTGCAGCGGAGCTCAGAGGAGGCGTAGAGATCCACGTAAACCCCATCGGGGGCGAGTGAATAGAGGAACTCTGGCAGCGACCCGAGGATGCGCGTGCCCAGGCCAGCGCAGCAAGAGACGGGCGTCGAGCGGTCATCATCCTTCTGGATATCCAGATAGGCGTGATAGCGGATATGCTCCGTGCCGGCCTGGTTGGCGATGATGATGTTATAGAGTGTCTTCTCGATCTCCCCCACGTAGCTCTCCACGTCGGGGTAGAGGCGGTGATAACGCTGGTTCAGATAGAGCCAGTGCGCGCTGCAGCAGAGCTCGTTGTACTTGTGGATGGGATCCAGCCAGAGGCACCCGGGGGTGATCTCCGTGTACTCGATGGCGACGATGCCGCCGCCCACGTGTTGCCACTTCTCCTGGAACATGCGGTAGGCACTGTTGACCGCGTTGAGATAGAGCGGCTTGCCCGTGGCGATGTAGAGATCCAGGTAGGCGGTGATCGCCTCCAGCTCCGTACCGTGGGGGGTGGGCCGCCGGTAGATGGCGCCGTGATCGTTGCGGATCAGCTGCGCCAGCCACCAGTTCTCCTGGTAGCACTCTACGGTCACATCCAGGTCCTCGGGAAGGCCTACCTCGGAGAAGTAGACAGTGGTGTTGGCGATGACCCCCTGGAAGCCGAGGAGCAGCTCCTTGGCGAGGAAGCGCTCATCACAGCGGTTGAACCACGACTGCATGTCGCGCATCAGCCCCAGGGCCTTGGGGTTGCCTGACAGGTGTGCCGCGGTGAGCCCGTAGTTGAGCCAGACACGCACGTAGTTGGGGTACTCCTTCGTGCCAAACTCGGCCTTGGGGATCGGCTCGAAAAAGCCATCGGGCTCCCGGGCGGTGTCGATGGTATCGACGATCTCGTTCACGCGCGCGCGCAGCTCGGCGTCTTCCTGCCAGCGCAAGGAGTTGCCCGCGCCCATGAGGAAGAGGCCCGCGGTCTGGCCCTTGATGTTGTCCTCGAAGTGGCCTCGATAGGGCTGGCCAGGCGCCGGCAGGCCGGCCTTCACCCGGAACCAGTAGAGAATCGCATCCTGCGAGAGGCTTTTCAAGAAGCCGATGTTGTTCTCGAATGCCGTCCGGAAGAGCCCATCGGTGAGTCGGACGCCCGTGACGGGAGTGCGGACTAACTCGGGAATCACAGTGCGACCCATAAGCCGTGCCTCCGTCTCGCTCGTGACGATACACTACGAGCATTCGCCTGGCAAAGAGAGGGGCGCTATCCGGCTACGCGCCTGAGCACCGCCGGTATGCCGGGGGCATTATAGCACAGGGGTGTATGGGCGTCAAACACCACGATCCAAAGGCGGGGGGGCGCCTGAGCAGCGGAGTCACCTCGCCTGCCCGCGCCCCGGGCCCGTGCGGGCCCGGGGCGGGACGCGAGTGCTATTCGACCACGATCTGATCGTGGTATTCCTGGAGCGACTTGACGCTCCCGACACCGCGGCGCGCGGCGGCGATGCCTTCGGCAGCGGCCACAGCGGCCGCAGGAGTGGTGATGTAGGCGATCTTGCCCTTGACGGCTGCTTTGCGGATGTAGCTGTCGTCCGTCACGGCCTCCTTGCCCGCCGGGGTGTTGATCACCAGGTGGATCTCCCCGTTCTGGAGCAGGTCGAGCAGATTCGGCCGGCCTTCATACAGCTTTTTCACCGGCCGGGCCGGCACGCCATGCTCGTTCAGGAAGCGACAGGTGCCATCCGTCGCCAGGAGCGTGAAGCCCATCTCCGCCAGCTTCTGCGCCGCCGGCAGCACCGCCTGCTTATCGCGCGAGGCCACCGTGATCAGCACCGTGCCTTCGAGGGGCAGCGCCGTGCCAGCGGCCACCTGCGACTTGTAGAACGCCAGGCCGAAGTTGTCGGCCAGGCCAAGCACCTCGCCGGTGGAGCGCATCTCGGGCCCGAGGAGCGGGTCGACCTCCGGGAACATGTTGAAGGGGAAGACCGACTCCTTCACCCCGAAGTGCGGGTACTTGCGCGTGCGGAGATCCAGATCGCGCAAGGTCGCGCCCATCATCAGCTGGGTGGCGATCCGCGCCATTGAGACGCCGGTCACCTTGGAGACAAGCGGCACCGTGCGCGAGGCGCGCGGGTTGGCCTCCAAGATGTAGACCGTGTCGTTGGCGATGGCATACTGAATGTTCATCAGGCCGACCACCTTGAGCTCCGTCGCGATGCGCTTGGTGTATTCGACGATGGTGCTCAGGTGCTTCTCCGGGATCGTCGTCGGCGGGATGACGCACGCGCTATCGCCGGAGTGAATCCCCGCGAGCTCGATGTGCTCCATGATCGAGGGCACGAAGGCATCGGTGCCGTCAGCGACGGCGTCGGCCTCTGCCTCGACCGCGTTCTCCAGGAACTTGTCGATGAGCATCGGACGATCCGGGGTCACCTCGACAGCGGCGGTGACGTATTTGCGCAGCATCTCCTCATCGTAAACGATCTCCATGCCGCGCCCGCCGAGGACGTAGGAGGGCCGGACCATCAGCGGGTAGCCGATAGTTCGGGCGACTTCCAGCGCCTCTTCCAGCGAGGTGGCGGTGCCGCTTTCCGGCTGGGGGATCCCCAGGCGGCGCATCACGGCGGCGAACCGCTTCCTATCCTCCGCCAGGTCGATGCTCTCCGGCGAGGTGCCGAGAATCTTCACGCCGTTGGCCGCCAGCTCCTGGGCCAGGTTCAGCGGCGTCTGGCCGCCAAACTGGACGATGACGCCCTCCGGCTTCTCCTTCTCGTAGATGCTCAGCACATCTTCGACGGTGAGAGGCTCGAAGTAGAGCTTGTTGGACGTGTCGTAGTCCGTAGAGACCGTTTCCGGATTGCAGTTGACCATGATCGACTCGTAGCCCAGGTCACGCAGCGTGAAAGCGGCGTGCACACAGGTGTAGTCGAACTCGATCCCCTGCCCGATCCGGTTCGGTCCCCCGCCCAGGATCATCACCTTCTTGTTCGGCGAGACGGGCACGCTATCGGGAGCGTTGTAGGTGGAGAAGTAGTAGGCGGCATCAGCGCCACTCACCGGCACCGCTTCCCACCCCTGCTTCACGCCGAGCGCGATCCGGCGCTCGCGCACCTGCGCCTCGGGTATGCCCAAGATCTGGCCGAGGTACTTGTCGGAGAAGCCATCCTTCTTCGCCTGGATGAGGAGCTCGTCCGGCGGAAGCGTGCCTTTGTACTTCAGGATCTCCTCCTCCAGCTCCACCAGCTCCTTCATCTGCTGGATGAACCAGCGGCCGATGTGGGTGAGGCCGTGCAGCTCCTCAACCGTCATCCCCTTGCGCAGCGCCTCATACATCAGGAACTGGCGCTCCGAGGAGGGCTGGACCAGACGCCGGCGCAGCTCCTCAAGGGGCAGCGTGTTGAAGTCCTTGGCAAACCCGAGCCCGTAGCGGCGTGTCTCCAGCGAGCGGATCGCCTTCTGGAAGGCCTCCTTATAGGTCTTCCCGATGCTCATCACCTCGCCGACGGCGCGCATCTGAGTGCCAAGTTGATCAAGCGAGCCGGGGAACTTCTCGAACGCCCACCGCGCGAACTTCACCACCACGTAGTCCCCGGAGGGGGTGTAGCGGTCGAGCGTACCATCGCGCCAGTAGGGAAGCTCCTTCAGCGAGATCCCGGACGCAAGCTTGGCCGAGATGAGAGCGATCGGAAAACCGGTCGCCTTCGAGGCAAGCGCCGACGAGCGCGAGGTGCGCGGGTTGATCTCAATGACGACCACCCGTCCCGTCTCGGGGTTGTGCGCGAACTGGACGTTGGTGCCGCCAATCACGCCGATGGCATCCACAATCCGATAGGCGTAATCCTGCAGGCGCTCCTGGAGCTCCTTCGAGACGGTGAGCATCGGAGCGACACAGTAGCTATCGCCGGTGTGCACGCCCATGGGATCCACGTTCTCGATGAAGCAAACTGTGATCTTGGCTCCCGTGGCGTCGCGGACCACCTCCAGCTCGAGCTCTTCCCAACCGATGACCGATTCCTCGACGAGGATCTGGTTCACCATGCTGGCGGCAATGCCCCGCGCTGCGACGGTACGCAATTCCTCGACATTGTAGGCAATGCCTCCGCCGGTTCCCCCCATGGTGTAGGCCGGGCGAATGACCACGGGGTAGCCAAGTTCAGCCGCGATGCGCTCCGCCTCCTCCACGCTGTAGGCCGGTTCGCTGCGAGGCATCTCGATCCCGATCCGCTTCATCGCATCCTTGAATGCGATGCGGTCTTCACCGCGCTCGATCGCGTCTGCCTGCACACCAATAATCTGCACCCCGTAACGATCAAGAATACCGCGGTGGTGTAGCTCCGCGGTGAGGTTAAGGCCTGTCTGGCCTCCTAAGTTTGGCAGGACGGCATCCGGGCGTTCCTTGGCAATAATCTGTTCCAGGCGCTCAACATTCAACGGCTCGAGATAGGTACGGTCCGCCATCCCCGGATCGGTCATGATCGTCGCGGGGTTGGAGTTGACGAGTACGACCTCGTAGCCGGCTTCACGCAGCGCCTTGCACGCCTGGGTGCCGGAGTAATCGAATTCGCATGCCTGGCCGATAATAATCGGGCCGGAGCCGATGATGAGTACTTTGCGGATATCTTCGCGTCTGGGCATCGTGTTGCTGCTCCCTTGGCATAGGCAACGAGCGGCGGCAAGCCATCCACCAGGCTGAGGGAGTGGGCAGCGCCGCTGTCTCGCGTTGGAGGTAAGGGGATGCGTCCGGGAGGGAGCGCCGGTCAAACCACACCGGTCTGCAGCGACCCTACGTCTGCACTGGCCCGGCCCGTCGACCGGCCCCGTCCTACCTGATCTCTATTCGTGAAGAGTCTCTAATCTCCTTGTTGTTAGGATTCCGAAAGGCCCTCGTCGGGAAAGAGACGCGTAAGGGCCAGGGTTTGGGCAGGGGCGAATGCTTACTGTTCGCCCTGCTGGATCTTCGGCCTCCGCGCGAATGCCTCGCCCCGACACAAGATCCAGCCTGCGACAAATGGCAGGGGAAGGCTCCATCGCCAGGCGCGACTACTGTACCACACCGGGCTTTCCGGCGGGTGGCGACGCGGCGACGTACTCGTCGATGGTGAGGCACTGGAGGCCTTCGCGCTGGGAGCGGAGGGCCATCAGGAGCGCGCGCGCCGTGTCGAGCGAGGTGAGACAGGGGACGCCCAGCTCCACCGAGGCACGGCGTGTCTTGCTGGCATCGAGCTCGGAAACCTTGTTGTTCGAGAGCGTGTTGATCAACAGCGCGACTTCCCCGCTGCGCACCAGGTCCAGCATGTTGGGGCTACCTTCCTGGATCTTCCTCACTGCCGTGGCATTGATGCCATGCTCCTTGAGGAAGCGCGCCGTGCCCGCCGTGGCAACGATCCGAAAGCCAAAGTCCACGAAGCCCTGGAGGATCGGCAGGGCCTCCTCCTTGTCGCGGTCAGCAATGGTGGCCAGCAGCGTGCCACCCTCGGTGGGCACAGCAATGCCCGAGGCGATCATCGCCTTGTAGAGCGCGCGGGAGAAGTCGGTGTCGATGCCGAGGATCTCGCCGGTAGACTTCATCTCGGGGCCGAGGCCGACATCCACCCGGTGCAGCTTGGCGAAAGAGAAGACAGGCGCCTTCACGGCGACCAGGTTGCGCGCGGGCCACAGCCCCGTCGAGTAACCCTGCTCCGACAGCGTCTTTCCGAGCATCACGTTGGTGGCCACCCGCACCATCGGCACGCCGGTGATCTTCGAGAGATAGGGAATGGTGCGGCTGGCGCGCGGGTTCACCTCCAGGATGTAGGCGACGCCATTCTCCACCACGTACTGGATGTTCATCAGCCCGCGCACTTCGAGCGCCCGGGAGAGGGCAATGGCGTGGCTCACCACCTGGTCGATCACCTCCGGCGCGATGCTCTGCGGCGGGTAGACCGCCATGCTATCGCCTGAGTGGACGCCGGCACGCTCGATGTGCTCCATGATCCCTGGGATGAGCACGTCCACGCCGTCGGAGATGAGGTCGACCTCCACCTCCTTGCCGAGGAGATACTTGTCCACCAGGATCGGCGCCTTGGGCGAGACGTCGACGGCGTAGGTCATGTAGGAGAGAAGCTCCTCCTCGCTATTGACGATCTCCATGGCACGCCCGCCGAGGACGTAGGAGGGGCGCACCAGCACAGGGAAACCGATCTCGCGCGCCACCTGCAGCGCGGCATCCACGGAGGTGACGGCGCGGCCCGGGGGCTTCGGGATGTTTAGCTCGTTCAGCAGGCGCTCGAAGCGGTTGCGGTCCTCCGCCTGATCGATGGAGTCGAAGGAGGAGCCGAGGATGCGTACCCCCGCCTTGTGCAGCGGCTCGGCCAGGTTGATTGCCGTCTGCCCGCCAAACTGGACGATGATCCCCTCTGGCTCCTCGCGCTTGATGATCTCCAGCACGTCCTCGGCCGTGAGCGGCTCGAAGTAGAGGCGGTCGGAGGTATCGAAGTCGGTCGAGACCGTCTCCGGGTTGTTATTGATGATGACCGACTCGTAGCCTGCCTCGCGGAGCGCCCACGCCGAGTGGACCGAGCAGTAGTCGAACTCAATCCCCTGGCCGATGCGGATCGGCCCACTCCCGATGACGATCGCGCGCTTGCGCGGCTTCAAAGTTCCAGGTTCCAGGTTCTCGGTATCGGTTTCCGGTGACCTTGAACTCTCGAGGAACTCGGATTCCCGCTCCATGGCGCTGTAGAAGTACGGTGTCTCTGCCTCGAACTCGGCGGCGCAGGTGTCGACCATCTTGTAGACCGGCTCGATCCCAGCTTCCTGGCGCAGGCGACGGATCTCCTCCTCGCCCACGCCGGCAATCTCGGCTAGGTAGCGGTCTGGCAGACGCATCTGCTTGGCGCGCTGCAGCAGGTCGGTCGGGATAAGCGGGCGGCTGGGAGAGCAGGGGGAGGCCGGGCCGCCAGCGGCCCCGCTCTGCCCGGCCTTGCCCGGGGTGCCGTAGTCCCAGGAGTTCCGGGATGCCGCCACGGAGATCTCCTGCTCCAGCTTCACCAGGCCCTCGATCTTGCGCAGGAACCAGCGGTCGATGTTCGAGAGCTGGGCAATCTCCTCGACCGTGTAGCCGCGCCGGAACGCCTCGGCGATGATGAAGAGGCGCTCGTGGTTCGGCACGCGGATGCCCTCCTTGATCTGCATCTCGGTGAGCTGGTGCGAGTTCTTGCTCCGCAGGCCATAGGTGCCCGTCTCCAGCGAGCGCACCGCCTTCAACAGCGCGGCCTCGAAGGTGCGGTCGATGGCCATCACCTCTCCCGTCGCCTTCATCTGGGTCGTGATGGTATGGTCGGCGGTGACGAATTTATCGAACGGCCAGCGCGGGATCTTCACCACGACGTAGTCGAGCGCCGGCTCGAAGCAGGCGAGCGTCTTCTTGGTCACGGCGTTCGGAATCTCGTCCAGATGGAGGCCGACGGCGATCTTGGCGGCGACGCGGGCGATGGGGTAGCCGGTGGCCTTCGATGCCAGCGCCGACGACCGGCTGACGCGCGGGTTCACCTCGATCACGTAGTACTGGGAGGAGTGCGGGTCGAGGGCGAGCTGGACGTTGCATCCCCCTTCGATTCCAAGGGCGCGGATGATCTTCAGCGACGCGGACCGGAGCATCTGGTACTCTTTGTCGGAAAGCGTCTGGCTGGGCGCGACGACAATTGAGTCGCCGGTATGCACACCCATGGGGTCGAAGTTCTCCATGTTACAGATGGTGATGCAGTTGCCGGCGCCGTCGCGCATCACCTCGTATTCGATCTCCTTCCAGCCGAGGAGGCAGCGCTCGACCATCACCTGGTGGCGCATGGAAAGCTTCAGGCCGCGCGAGCCGATCTCCATCAGCTCTTCGCGGGTGTGGGCGAAGCCACCGCCGGTGCCGCCGAGGGTGTATGCCGGCCGGACGATGAGGGGATAGATGCCCTGGCGAGCTACCTCTTCGAGCTGCTCTTCTGTCTCGACGATCCAGGACTCGGGAACCGGCTCGCCGATGCGGTGCATCAGCGCGCGGAACTCTTCACGGTCCTCCGCTTCGCGAATGGCGTGGAGCGGCGTGCCGAGAAGCTGGACGCCGAACTCCTCCAAGATGCCGTGGTTGGCGATCTCCGTCGCCAGGTTGAGGCCCGTCTGCCCCCCGAGCGTGGGGAGGAGGCCGTCCGGGCGCTCACGCTCGATGATCCGGCGCGCATACTCCACGGTGAGCGGCTCGATATAAACGCGATCGGCGATGTCGGTATCGGTCATGATCGTGGCGGGGTTGGAGTTGACCAGCACTACCGCGACGCCCTCCTCGCGGAGCGCCCGGCACGCCTGCGTGCCGGCATAGTCGAACTCTGCCGCCTGCCCGATCACAATCGGACCCGAGCCGATGACCATCACCTTCTTAATCTCTGCCTTCTTAGGCATCCATCCACCTCGTCCGTATCTGTCTCACTCTCGAGAAACCCGCAGTTCTCAAGATGTCACATGCCGACACTCCAGGGCACCCGGCGACCGAGGTCGCGGGCAACAACGGCACGAAGCCTGCCTTCGCGGGCTCTCCAGCCGGCGCCGGCCGACTTCGGGTAGGTATCGCCCGCGGTCTCCAACCGCCGGCATCCCGGCGGGTAACAGGCCAGGGCGATAGCCAGCATCGCCCTACGCAACCGCACCAGACACACCGCTAGCCCATCCGCTCCACGAACTGCTCGAAGAGATAGAAGTTGTCCCAGGGGCCGGGGCTTGCCTCCGGGTGGTATTGCACGGTGAAGACGCCCTTCCCCTCGTGGCGGATGCCCTCGACCGTGCCATCATTCAGGTTCACGTGCGTCACCTCGGCGCCAGTGCCGGCCAGGCTCTCCGGGTCGAGGGCGAAGCCGTGGTTCTGCGAGGTGATGTAGACCCGTCCCGTGGTCAGATCCTTCACCGGGTGGTTGCCGCCGCGGTGCCCGAACTTCAGCTTGAAGGAGGAGCCGCCCAGGGCGCAGCCGACGAGCTGGTTGCCCAGGCAGATGCCGAGTATCGGCAGCTTGCCAAGGAGTGCGCGGATGGTATCGACCAGGTAGCCAAGGAGCGCCGGGTTGCCGGGGCCGGGCGAGAGGAGGATGCCATCGGGTCGGTGCGCCAGGATCTCCGCCGGGGTCGTCGTGCAGGGCACCACCGTGACCCGGCAGCCAAGGGAGCGCAGCGAGCGGAGGATGCTGTACTTCAGCCCGCAATCGATGGC
>JAAZEM010000049.1 GCA_012512265.1 Armatimonadota bacterium
AGCGTGCTGGCATAGACGAAGCGGCGCACGCCCGCGGCGGCCGCCGCCTGCGCCACCAGAAACGTGCCCTGAGCATTGACCCGGAAGGAGAGATCCTCATACGCCTCCAGAGTCATGTCGTTTCGGGCGCCATAGGCAAGATGGATCACGGCATCCATCCCCTGCATCGCGGCTGCCAGCGTCTCGCGGTCGAGTATACTCCCAACCACCATCTCGCCCTCGGTGCCATCCACCGGGACCACGTCGAGAAAGCGCATCGCGTGGTGCCCGATCAAAGCACGCCGTACCATGCGACCGACCTTGCCGGCCGCGCCGGTGATCAATACCTTCATCCTCCACCCTCCCGCAGACACGATCGCCGCCCGGGGAAGCCCATCGCGGTGCGCGGCTTTTCCTCACGGAACAGCCTTCCGGGTTGCCTTGAATCGGGCGGCACGCGGCCCGCCCACCGTGGCGGGGGAGCAGAAGCGGGGCCAAAACGGCGTATCAGCGTGGAGCGGGCAATCGGGGCGCCGGCGGGCATGTTCTCCGGCACCGTTTCTGGCAGAGAGGAACTCGGGCCGCGGGTACGGAAGGGGAAGGCTGGAAGGCTTGGAAGAAGGGCCGGCGGCGCCTGCCGGCCGGGAAGTCGAGGCAAAGATGCGCAAACTCCTGATCATGGCCCATCGGGGCGACCCGAAGCATGCCCCGGAGAACACCCTGGCGGCATTCCGCAAGGCGATCGCGATTGGCGCCGACTGCATCGAGCTGGATGTGCGGCGCACGCGCGACGGTCACTTCGTGGTGATCCACGATGAGCGGGTGGATCGGACCACGGATGGCACGGGCCGCGTGGCCGACCTGTTGCTCGCGGAGCTGCGGCAGCTGGACGCGGGCTCCTGGTTCTCGCCGGAGTATGCCGGCGAACAGATTCCCACCTTCCCCGAGGCGATTGCCGCAATCGCGCCCCACCTCACCTTCGCCACGGAGATCAAGGAGCCGCCGGGCCTCATCGAGGCGCAGGTGTTGGCCACGCTCAAGGAAGCCGGCGCGCTGGCGCGCACGGTGATCACGAGCTTCAACGCGGATGTGATCCGGCGCGTGAAGGAGCTGGAGCCCTCCGCGAAGACCGGTCTGATCGGATCGGACCCGGGGCTCCTGGAGCGGGCGGTCGCCGTGGGCGCCTCCTGGATAGACCCCTACAAAGATGGCTGCACGCCCGAGCTGGTCGAGGCGGCGCACGCCGCCGACATCCGCGTCACCACGTGGATCATCGACACCCCGGAGGAGCTCCGCCACTACGAGGCGATGGGGGTGGATAGGGTGACCTCCAATGACCCGGAGCGCCTCCTGCGAGAGGTTGGGCCGCTGGAGGAGGGCGTCGCTGCTCCGTAGCACTCGGGATGGGGCTCACCGCCTCTTGCCCGGCGGAATGTGCCCCATCCTTGTTCTGATTACGGCTCTCGAAAACCGGCCGGCCGAGAGACGATTTGCACCGCGTTCCCCTCGGGATCAGTGAAGGAGAGGACACGCCCGCCGCCCGCGGCTACGCCCGGTTCACCGGTGAACGCAATGCCGTGGCTAGCCAGGTGCTCGCGTGCCGCGTCGAAATCGGAGACGCGCAGCGCCAGGTGGCGAAAGCCGGGGTCGAAGGGGGCGTGTGGTGTGGGCGCGGTGCCGTTGTCTGGCATCACCTCGACCAGGCTGCCATCGGGGCCGCCGATGAGACCGGCCCAGGGCTCGCTGTCATTGTGCCAGACCACGGTGAAGCCGAGGATGTCGCAATACCATTGGGCAAGGGCGCGCGGGTTACGCGCGGCAAGCGCGATATGATCAATTCCCTGGAATGTCACGGGTGTTCCTTTCAGGCGGAACGCGGCGCTCAGGTTCCGCTGGGGCTGCGGATCAACTCGACGACATAGTCATAGTCGGCGACGGCGATATCGGGGCCGATGGAGTGGGAACCGAGGACGATGCCTCCATCGCGGGCTGCGCGAATGCAGCGGGTGACGTGCTCGCGAATCAGCTCCCGATTGCCCGAGGGAAGGATTCCGGCGTTGTCTAATCCGCCGATGAAGGCGAGCCGCCCCGCGTAGCGGTCGCGCAGCGCGACGATATCCATGCCGGCCTTTGGCTCAACCGGGTTGATCGCATCGATGCCCGCGTCCACGAGCATATCGAGCACGGGGAGAATGTTGCCATCGCTGTGCATGACGACATACCGGGCGCCCGCCGCGCGGTAGGCCGCCACCATGCGGGCCATCAGCGGCAGGAAGATCCGCTCGTAGGTGCGTGGCGAGACCATCGGCCCCAGGTTCGAGGCGATATCGTCATAGATCCAGATCCCGGTCTCTTGCAGATTGCCGCGCCGGATTGCCTCGACGCCGACCGCCGTGATATGGTCTGTCACGCGGCCGGCGAGAGCGGCGGCGTAGTCAGGATCCTCGGCAATATCGACCAGCCACTGCTCGTGGCCGCGCAGGTTCATCGTGCGCAGGTAGGGCCCGCCCGTCTTGGCGAAGGGGCACCGCCCGGCGGCTCGGGCATGGGCGAGCGACCGGAGGAAGCCCGCATAGCGCGCATCTGCCTCCGGTGCCTCAAACTCCAGGCGTTCGGGATCCCGCTTATCGGCAAGGGCGACGCCGGCCTCCTGGTAGAAGTGGGCGCCGGACCGCGTGCGATGGATGGCGCCCCAGCCGTCGCGCGTCACGACCCCGGTCTCAGAGCGCTCGAGCTCTGCTGCCTGCGAGGGCCACGGCGTCTCATCTGGAACGCAGATGGCGATGTCGATCCCGTAGTAGGCTTCGATATCGGCGCTTGCGTCCAGCCCTTTCTCCTGGCGCCAGCGTTGCACGAACTCCGCCCAGAAGCTGTCGAAGAGCGGGATGCGGTCTGGGGGCTGATAGGCAATGGCCGCGAGAACACGTTCGGTGGATGTCATCTTCTTGCTCCTGGTTCCTGCCCGATACCCGATCCAGTTCCAGCTTTCTCCCCCTGCTCCTGCCGCGGATGATAGGCGATTGCCGCCCTGGAGACGCCCGCGCGCGTTCCGCAGCCGACTGGCGTGGGTCTCTGCTTGCTGACGCGCGCCGTCACGTTGTGGTAAGATGGAGTCACAGCCCTTCTGAACTGGGGGAGGGGGAAGAGTATAAGGATGGCGCTATACGCGGAGCTCCACCGTCACCTGGGCGGCTCGGTTGTCCCCAGAATCTTCTGGCGTTACCTGGTGCGCAACGAGCACCCGCTCGCAGAGCGCTACCCGGAGTACGAGGCGTTTGAGGAATTTTTCACGCGCCCGCGGGCGAGCCTGACCAAGTATCTGGAGATGCACACCCTCGTCGAACAGGTGCAGAGCCTGGAGAATCTGCCCTACTTTGTGAGCAAGCTCGTGCGTGGCGCCTACGTCTTTGAGAGCATCGGCTATCTGGAGCTGCGCCATACCCCCTATTTGCGCACCGACCCGGCGCTGAGCGAGCCGGACCGCATCGCGCAGATGCGGGAAGTGGTGGAGGTGATCGGGGTATCCGCGCGCGTGCCGGACTATCCCCTGGTGCTCCGGCAGATCCTCTGCATGCATAGCCGCCTTCCCTACGAGACCAATCGCGCCATGGTCGACCTGGCCGCATCCCTCCCGGAGTATGTCTGCGGCGTGGATCTGGCCGGCCCGGATGCGCTCTACGAGGAGCGGATCGGCGAGTTCGTCGATCTCTACCAATATGCGCGCTCCCTGGGCCTGCGGACGACCGGGCACGTCTTCGAGACAGCGAACGGCTGTCATCCCGAGCTGTTGCCCTATCTCGACCGGATTGGGCATGGCATTCAGATCCCGCTCCGCCACCCGGAGCTGTTGCCGCAACTGGCGGAGCGCGACCAATGCCTGGAGATCTGTCCGACCACCTACCTGAAGACGGGCACCCTGCAATCTCTCTCGGATTTACGGTTAGTCTTCGAGCGTTGCCGGGCGGCCGGGGTGTCTGTGACGATCAACACAGATAACGCGGGCCTGCACAATGTGCGCCTGCCCTGGGAGTATGAAAACCTCCTGACGCAGGATGTGATCGATTTTGGGCAACTGCGCGTCTGTCAGGATGCCGCCTTTCGCTATGCCTTCGCGTGGCCACATGCGCTGCCACCGAGAGCGATGCTCCCCACCGGACAATAGAGAGACAGGCCGCGGAGGCCGCCTGGCAAAGGACTCTCAAGAAGGACGAAGAATATGCCATAATGGTGGATGAGTGAGTGGGGGCCGCTCCCAGAAGGGGCCAGGCGGCGCCTTCTCGACCATACCGGTCGCCATCAAGGCGAGACCACATAGCCCGGTTCCCCTGCCTGCCCACGATGCGGGGTGCGGTTGAATCGACAGCGCAGAGCCGTCAGTGCATTGGTCCGCCTCCATGAGCCATTCGGATGTGGGCCAGTTTTGCCGCGGGCAACGCCGTTTGTTCATGAAAGGAGGGCGTATGCACGCCCCTCGTGCCGTATCCTCGCGCGGGTTCTCGCTGCTGCAACTGATTGTGGCGCTGGGCATATTCGCGGTCCTCATGACGGTTGCGTTCAGGGCCTACTCCAATGCACGCGCCAGCGCCGTGGCGAGCGTTTGCTCTGGCCGCCTCAAGGCGATTGCCATGGATCTGGAGCGCTATCGGGTGGACCACCACGCCTATCCCGCGGTCCTCGACGAGCTCTACCCAACATACACCAAATCCGAGGAAGCCTTACGGTGCCCCGAGGAGAACCGCCCCGACGTGCGCACCTACAGCGATTTCTACGTTCCTCGCGACCCCAAGGAGCAACACCGCGACCGCCTGGTCCTCTCCTGCCCGTTCCATCAGGAGACCGGAAAGGGGATCGAGGTTTTCCTTGGCGATGTGGCCGTGCATGAGCGGGGCAAGACGTATGTCGCCACGCTCACCGGTGGCGCGGGCCTCGCGAGTGTGCTCCCCTACGACGCGGAGCGCCCCTGGGACGCCGAGCCGGAAGATCCCGAGTTCTGGGCCAATGCGATTGCCGCGCTGCCCAACATGGAAGTCGGCCCAGGCGACTGGGTGCGCGTGCCGTCCGGTGGGGTTACACTCAACTTCAAGGATGGTTCCCGAGCCGAGATCACCGGGCCGGCCGAGGTCATGGTCGTGGATTGCTTTCGCTCAACCGCGGAGCGGGGAGAGCCTTCTCCCTTCTATACTATCCTGCGACTGGCCAGGGGGCAGGTCTACAACATCGTGATCCCAGGCTCCAAGTATGAGGTGGTGACGCCGACGGGCACGGCTGGCGCCCGTGGCACCGAGTTCCTTGTCACCTATGTCTCCGAAGGGGTGGGGGCGCCGCTGCATCCCGGCAAGGGCAAAGGAAAGGGACTGGCCAAGGGGAAGTTCAAGCCCAAAGGGAAAGCCTCGACCGAGGTGGTCCGCGGCAAGGTGTATCTGACCGGCCGGTATACGACCGTGGAGCTGGCGGAGGGCGACAGCGCGGAAGTGGATGAGCGCGGCAACGCCAAGAAGAAGAAGAAAAAGTAGCCGTCGGTGTCTTCTCGCGTAGTTCCCGGAGCGTCTCGCAAAGCAGTGCGCGGCGTGTGGATCGGCTGCCTCGCCGCGGTCATCGCGTCTCTCCTCTACGGCATCTTCCGTCTGGAGCGGTGGGAGTTCGCGTCCCTGGATGCGCGCCTGCTCTGGCGCCAGGAGAACCGCTTGCGTGATAGCGATATCCAGACGTTGGTGGTCGCTATCGATGACAAGACCCTGGGCATGATGCCCAACCGGCGGTGGCCTTTCCCGCGCAGTGAGTACGCCCGGCTGGTCAAAGTGCTCAAGGACGCGGGCGCGAGGTGCCTCGGCTTCGACTTGCGCTTCGAGGATTCTGATCCGCCGGAGGACCAACAGCTTGCCGCAGCACTGCGTGCTGCTGGCAACGTCTATCTCGGAGTTCGTTTCGACCCGCAATCCAGCATCTTCCCGGGTCCGATGGAGATCGGCGACGCGCTCGACGCGTCGCTGATTGCCACGGACCCGGAGGGGAGCGCGCGCATCAAGCTGAAGATGGAGAGCGCGGCGCTCCTCCCCGAGGTGCTCGCCCGATCGGCTCGGGGCCTTGGCTCTATCACGGTCGTGCCTGAACTGGCAGACGGAATGTTGCGCCGCTTCCCGGTGGTGGTCGCCTACGTGCCTCCAGGCGACACGCGCGTCCGCCTCTACGCCAGCCTCCCCCTGTTGATGGCCGCCGACCACCTGGGCGTGCCGCTCAGTGAGATCAAAGTGCGCCTGGGCGATGCCATCGAGATTGGCGACCGGCGCATCCCGATCAACGAGAGCGGCGAGATGGTCATCAACTACTACGGCCCCTTCCGGGGCTCGCTGCCGCTCCCCTCCTATATCGACGTGGTCGAAAGCAAGTACGAGCCGCGTTACTTCCGCGACAAGATCGTCATCTTGGGCAACACGCTCTCCGGGGGCTTCGATATCCAGCACACGCCGTTCGGGGGCCAGTATCCGGGCGTGCTCGCTCAGGCCACGGTGGTGCAGAATATTCTGGATGGCTCCGCCATCCGGGAAGCCAGGCCAGTGTTCGGGTGGTTGCTTGCTCTTGCCGGCGCGCTGGCGATGGGCCTGACACGCGCCCTGTCATTCCGGAGCCAATGGATCACGGCCCTGCTGCTGGGATTGGCGATCGTGGTATCTGGGGCGCTCCTCCTCTATTACCAGTTCCTGTGGATCGAGATGGTGCGCCCGCTCCTGGCCGTCTTTGTGGCCTTTGTGGGCGTCAGCGTCTCCACGTTCCGGGAGGCGAGTCTGGCGCGGGCGCGCGTGCAGGGCGCGGTGGATGCTCTGGCCGAGGTAGCCGGGGCGATCGCGCACGCGCGGAACCCTGCCGAGTTGTGTCAGGCGCTGGAGACGGGGATCGGCCGGGTGCTGGGCGCGGAGAGCGCGGAGCTGCGTATCCACGATGCCTGGATGCGCGAGCGCCTCTCGCTTGCTGAGGCACCGCCGCCGGCGCCTGCTTCGAGAGAGGGCCACCTGCCACTTCACCTGCGTGGCAAAGAGGTGGGCTACGTCTCCCTCGGGCCTCTGAGCGCGGATGCGGATCCTGCGCTCGTCTCCGCTGTTGCCAACTTCGTCGCGTTGGCCCTCGAGAATGGTGCCTTCTTCGAGGAGAGCCGCGACCATTTCCTGAGCCTGACACTGACCCTGGCGGACATCATTGAATCGAACGACCAATACACCGCCGGTCATTGTGCCCGCGTCATGGAGTATGCCTCTGCCATCGGCGAGCGCCTGGGGCTTTCTGCCCTGGAGCTGGAGGAGCTACGCTATGGCGCGCTGCTGCATGATGTGGGGAAGACCGTGCTCGATAAGCCGGTTCTGAACAAGCCGGGCGCGCTCTCGCCAGAGGAGATGGCGGAGGTGCGCCGGCATCCTGAGCTAGGTCGGCAATGGCTGCAGCGGGAGAAGCGGCTTCAAGGGGTGAGTGAGTTGGTGGGGACGCACCACGAGCGCTGGGATGGCGCCGGCTACCCGCGGGGCCTGGCGGGCGAGGAGATCCCGCTGGGAGGGCGCATTCTGGCGGCGGCTGACGTGTGGGATGCCCTTACGACCGACCGGCCCTACCGGCGGGCGCTAACATTCGAGGAAGCCCGCCGCTTCCTGGTCGAGGGTCGCGGCACGCAGTTTGACCCCCGCGTCGTCGATGCCTTTCTGGCGTATCTCGCGGAGACGCACGAAGCACTCCCCCGCGCGCAAGGGTAAGGGTAGGAATCCGGCATCCGCAGGCATGGATACCAGGCTTACCCCCCGCCGGCTCCGCCCTGCGGTTTCTGTGCAGGTGGAGCCAGCGGGGTAAGAACGGCTGAACGCTGGTCGCCGGCGTCAGCGGCCCTCGGAGAGGAAGCGGCGCAGGTTGGCCTCCAGCCGGCTGGCAACATCGCCGACCTGAAGATCCAGCTCGCGCCCCATGATCCGCTCGGCGGCGGAGAGATAGCGGTAGGCGGTTTCGACGATCACCTCGGTGGGGATCTCGGGGATCTCGCCGTCGCCCCGGAAGCCCTGGCTGGCAAGCCACTCGCGCAGGTACTCCTTGTCGATCTTCTCCGGCTCCTCGCCGCGGGCGAAGCGCTCCTCGTAGGTATCGCGGATCCAGAAGCGCGAGGAGTCGGGCGTATGAATCTCATCGATGAGCACCAGCTCGCCATTGCAGAGCCCGAACTCGTACTTCGTATCGACCAGGATCAGGTTGTGCTTCGCCAGCAGCTCCGAGCCGAAGCGGAAGAGCGCCAGGCTCACCTCAGAGACCTGCTCCATCAACTCGGGCGAGAGGAGGCCGCGCCGGACAATCTCCTCGGCGGAGACCGACTCGTCATGCCCGCCCTTTTCCGCCTTGGTGGACGGCGTCACGATCGGCTCGGGAAGCGGCTGGTTCTTCACCATCCCGTCGGCTAGCTTGTGCCCGCAGAAGACGCGCGCGCCCTGCTGATACTGCGTCCAGATCGAGGTGCTGGTCACGCCGGTGAGATAGGCGCGGACTACCACTTCGATGGGGAGTGGCTGGCACTCTCTCACGACCATGGCGTTCGGATCGGGCATCGCCAGCATGTGGTTCTTGACGATGGAGCCGGTGCGCTCGAACCAAAACGCCGCCATTTCGTTGAGCACCTGCCCCTTGAACGGGATGGGGGCGATGACGCGGTCAAAGGCGCTCAAGCGATCGGTGACAATGATGAAACGGCGGTCGCCGGCGCTGTAGTTGTCACGCACCTTTCCTTCATACTTGCGGCCAAGCCAATCAAAATCGGTGCGAGCCAGCGTGTGGCCAATCTGCTGTGCAATCGTGTCGCGAATACCTGCCTGCATTTTGTGCTGCTCCCTCTCAGGGCTGGTACTAAGGATCGGTTGCTGGGGCGGAGAACCACGGGTGGAGCGCAGCCCCGGCGCATAGTATGGAGCGGCGCTCAGTCGAAGACACCAGGGCCCACCGTGCTCCAATCGATGGCTGGCTCCATCTTCTTTCGGCCATTGCCATCGGGGTGGCGTGCCGGCACGTCCTCCACCGCCACCGTGTGCGCGAGGGGCGAGAACGGCCCAACCGGCTCGGGCCCCTCCTGGGCACTCTCGGAGGCTTCCGCGGGAGGCAGCCCGCAGGCCGCGCGCACGACCACGTGCGAGCGAGAGAGCACATAGCGATTCCCGTTGTTTGCGCCGCTCTCAGCGGGACGGATGAGGCGCTCGTGAGTGAGGATAGAGCGCCACAGGGCGGCCTTCTCGCCGGTGATGGCGGCGATATCCTGCTCCCAGGTGCCGGCGCATCGCTCGTGCGCCGCGTACAGCGCGCGGAGGAGCGTGTTCCGCCTCTCCAGCACGCGTGCGACGAAGGGCACCTCCCGGTTCAGGGAGATCCCGGTGGTCGGCGGGCGATCCTGATCGGCGGGATGGGGATACTTCGCCATTCGAAAGGCGCCATACTTCTCGCCGGCCGCGAGCGCGCTACGAACCGCATCCACTCCAAAGCACGCCAGATACTGAAGCAAGGCGCTGGCCGCCTCCCAGGTGGTGCTGCGCGTGGCGCAGAAGTTGTCGATGCTCACGATGATCCGCATCAGCACGTCTTGCTCCGGCAGGGTGAGCGCCTTCATCATATCGCGGCGGTTTTTCGGGTGTGGCCGTCGCTCGAGCCGCAGTTTCCCCTCCGAGACGAGAAAGTTGATCCATGCCGCGCGCCAGTCGTCATCGCCAGCCGCGTTCACCTGGGCGATCTCCGACGAGTTGGCCATCTCACGCAGCAGGAAGGAGAACGCGACGTAATCCCAGCCGCGCTCCACAATACTGCGCCACATGATCTCGGTGGTGACCGGCGGGATGATCCGCGCCGCCTGGACGACCGGGCTGGCATCGTTGGGCCGACAGGCCCAAATGAACTGGTCCGGGTAGTTGGGGTTGGGGTTCGGGATGCGCTCGCGCAGAATGACCCCGCGTGCAATCGCCTGGTTGATCAGATCGCGCGTATCCTCCTCGCTCGCGCCGAACTTCCCGCTGCGGTTTGCCTCAGAGACGAGCTTGCTGAAGGAGACCCACGACCAGTTGTTGCGCGACATCGTCTCGTCGAGCATCACGATCAACGGCGTCCACAGAGAGGGCGCCGTGTCGCCCACCAGACCATTCGCGCCCTCAGCGGGCGCGGCTGCCGCATCCGACGGTTGGGGGATGCAAGACGCGAGCGGCACAAACTCCTGCAGGTACTCCACATGGGCGGCTTCCGCCAGGCTCCGGCTCGTCTTGCCGCGCACTCCCCAAACGATCACCTCCTTGCCCTGACGCAGCAGCGTATCCACCACGGGGGTGAAATCACGGTCGCCGCTGGCGATGATGAAGGTGTCGGGGGAGTTCGGTTCATGGAGGAGGGTGCGGATGTCATCCGCGATCTTCATGTCGGCGGTGTTCTTGCCGGCGCGGGAGATGAGGTAGCGCGTCTCGATGTTATGGAGTTCGAAAACACGCTGGGCCTCCGAGCTCAGACTGCGGCCCGTGGCATCCTGCATGGGAGGGAGGCGATGCCAGTCGGCGTAGGCGAAGGCGTGCAACACCCCGCCTCCCTGGGCCGCGCGCTCGCGGAAGTGGCGCGCCAGCACGGCGGGATCGACCGTGTAGCCCAGATCGTGCAGGCAGAAAGCCACATTCTCAAAGTCGATAAAGAGCGCGTGCGAGCGGACGCGCAGATCCAGGAGGTCCTCCAGCGAGTAGAACTGAAACGCCTCGGCGCGCAGCTCTTCGGGCGCGGAGCAGGCCAGGCCCCAAACGCGCACATCACGGCGAGCAGCCAGGATGCGCTCGACCACTACCCCCAGGGCCGGGTCGTGCGTCACCAGGACATAGACCTCCGGGGGATTTTCGCCTGCCTCCAGCTCATCGATCTGGCGGTCGAACGCGGCCCGCTTGGCCTCGGCGCTCCCATCGGACTCGAGGAGGGTGAAGCCTTCGCTCTGGAATGCTTCCACGGCGCCATGGTCGTCCCCCGTCCAGGCGCCATACACATACCCGACGAGGCCCCCCGTCAGCAACCTTGCAGACCGTCTCAGGCTTTGAGCCAATACCGCCGGTGCAACCGGCAAACACGCTACTCGTAGTGCTTCATCAATCCCGTCAAAATCAACGAATAGGGCCGTAACGCGCATGCTCCTCCCTTTCCACACCACAATAACCAGGCCAATACGCAACCGGCGCTCGAACACAACTTCGCCGGCGCGGCAGAAAGCCTGATCGCCAAATCACCCCCGGTCAGCATGGAGAGTGCAAGCGATCCCAAAACGCTCATACGCTGCACCTACCCCAGAAGACGGTCGCGAATGCTATCGCGGTTTGCCGTGCTCCCTTTCTCTCCCGGGCTCAGTATGGCTCGTCAGAGCATCTGTGCCCCGTACCGCGGCATCGCAAGCGGCGTCCGGTGGACGACCGCCGCTCCACCAGTTCGGAACGTGGCTACCACTCAGTTCGACTTCAGGCACCGAATGCCCTTTCGCAAAGAACACGCCACTTGCGGGTGAAGCCATAGCTGCACCGGGCGGAAGCCAGAATGCGCCAAAGCCCGGATCCCCCAGCCCCGTGCGACCGGGCCGGCGATTGCTGGCCTGGCGCGAGGTACTTTCCCGCGCGGATCTCGGGCTGCCGCCATCAGAACCCGCCCCTCTTATCTGAAAAGGCCTCCTTACGTCCCTCGCGTTACAGGACGACGAGGGGCGTACGACGTCCTGTGCGCGAGTGCCAGGCCGGTGAAGAGGCGCCAGATGGAGAACGGCTCGCATCGGCGGAGGCCGGGCGACCATCCCGAAGTATGCACCAGAGGTGCCGGCCGGGGGATGGCCACGGGGCTGCTACGGTCCGATCGAACGGCGCTCTCTCGGGCGGCCCGAGCGTGAGCGAGCGCGGCCTGGCAGGTGGCCGTGGGCGGCGTGCCTGCGCGAGCAAGCAAGATGCTCCGAAAGGATGGCGACACTTGGGAAAGACGTGCCGGTCACTGGAGATCCCGTTGAGGATGCGCCGTGCCGGGAGAGTGGCGTGTGTGGCCGAGAGCTGTGTGGAACGCCGCAACCGAGGCCCGCAGGCCAGTGGAGTGGGCCCCCCGGGGTGTGAACCGAACGGTAAGCCTGCTCTCCACTGGCCTGCTATCGACTGTCAGTCGGAGACCGGGCGAACGTTGACGGCCTGCAAGCCCTTGGGACCGCGCTCGACGTCAAAGTCAACGCTCTGCCCCTCCTGCAGGCTGCGATAGCCGCGACCCTCGATGGATGAGAAGTGGACGAACAGGTCCTCCCCATCCGGCCGGGTGATAAACCCGTACCCCTTCGCGTCATCAAACCACTTGACCGTGCCTCTGGCCATTCCTGAGAAACCTCCTATGCTCCCTATCGCTGGACGCCTGATGCTGGCGGTCGGAGGGGTTCGGAAACAGGGCCGCTCTTGAAGCGGCCGGCCTCCGATATCCCCAGGGAGGGCGATCCCCTCTTTTCCAGAGCCGGCGGCATCCTGACAGGGCAGCCGGGCTCGCGGACCGTCGCAACTTCGCCGTAGGTGCGCCCAAGCCAGTATACCCGCTGCCCCGTCCCAGCAAACCAGGAGAGAACCTCGCAACCGTGGCTGGATGAGGTAGTTCCCGGGCGAGGCGGTCGGGTGTCAACCCTCGCACCTGTTGATACCGATAGGCTTCGCGCGGGCTAGATTCGGGCGGCATCATGGCAGGCCGGGGCGAAGGATTCCCCCCGTGGCTCCCGAAGTCGTGGTTCATGAGGCGGGCAGGCGCTGCCATATCAAGGCGGCGATGGCCTGAAGGGGCGGGGCGAGGGAATGCGCGGATTGCGGCCCGCGTTCCGTTTCCACCGTTGAGTCTGGCATCTCGCCTGGCGGGAGGGTGTTCGCGATGAGGTGGTTGCTCGGTGTTCTCCTGATCCTCTCACACGCCGCGGTGCACGCGAATCAGGCGTGGGAGTTGGCGGATCCGACCGAGGTCCGGGATCCGCACAACCTCCTCGCGGTACAGGTGACCGGCGGCATGTTGTGCGGCATGACGGAATGGGACCCCTACTTCTGGCTGGTGCTGCCAGAGGATGGGGTGGACGCACGCTTGTTATCGTGCGTGACGATGCGCCTCTACTCCTCCGCGCCTGCGGACCACGTGGCCGTCTACTACAAATCTCCCAATGGCGAGTGGGGCCTCGGCAAGTCGCTTCCCGTCGTGGAAGGGTGGGCGACTTACCGTCTCGATATGACCGAGGCCAACTGGGGAGAGAGCGGGGGCGGCGCCGGTGCCCGGCAATGGGGCGGGAGCACCGGGAAGGTCATCTCCTTCCGAATCGATCCGGGCAACGAGGCCGGCCGCTGGATCATGGTCGATTCCGTGCGCCTGCATGGCAAGGAAGCGGGGTTTACCCCCGGAGTTCAGGCTGAGACCGCGGGGGCTGGCGTCCTGGAGGGGCTTCGTGTATCGCCACGGGTGAATGCGGGCCAGCCGATTGAAGTGGACGCCACGTTGCGCGTGGAGCGCCCGGGAGGGGGCCCGACCCCCGCCTTCATCTGGCTTTTCCAGGGCGAGACGCTGGTACGGTGGCGCAGCCTGCACGCCGAAACGGGAACAGGCCGCGTGGCGCTCCGCGAGGCGTTTGCCACCTCGCCCTATGCCTTTCCCGCGCAGTTTCGGGTGCGCGTGGGCATCCCGGGAGTGACGATCCCAGGCGTTGGGCTCGATTCCGAGGGAACGCAGGTGGCCTTCGCCAATCCGCGCGCCGGCAAGGTCAAGCCGCCCGCGGTCACCGTGAAGCGCATCGGGGGAGACCCGGCCATTCTCCTCGAAGGCAAGCCTATCGCGCCCTTCTTCGTCGGTTCGAACGACCGCGACCGTATCGGCCGGCACAAGGAGTTTGCTGGCTACGACCTCCACCTCTACTCAGACTGGCTGGCAGGATCGAGCACCGCGGGAATGCTGGGGCAGGTGAAACCCGGCGTTTACGACTACAGCGTCTTCGACACGTACTTCGCCGAGGTTCTGGAAGCCGACCCGGACGCCTATTTCCTGCCGCATGTGAACCTCACGGCGCCCCTGTGGTGGCAGAAGGCGCATCCCGAGGAGCTGTGCACCTACGCGGATGGCGGTAAGGGCCCCCAGTCGTTCGCCAGCGAACGCTGGCGGCGCGACACGGCGGAAGACCTCCGCCGGTTCCTGCGCCACGTTCGAGAAGCGCCCTACGCCGACCGCATCCTTGGCTACATCCTTTATACTGGCTATAGCGCCGAATGGCAGTCGTGGGGCCTATGGCAGAACAAGCTGGCGGACTATAGCGCGCCGGCTGTCCGTGCCTGGCGCGAGTGGCTGAAGGCCACCTACGGGAGCGACGCGGCGCTTCGCAAGGCCTGGGGACGGGAAGACGTGGCGCTTGCGTCTGCTCTCCCACCGTCTCCGGACGAGCGTCATGGTGCGGCGTGGGGCGCGCTCCGCGATCCCGTCCGCGAGCGGCACGTGATTGACTACTACCGCTTCCTGGCGGAGCTGACCGCCGAGGATATCTGCTACTTCGCGCGCGTGGCCAAGGGAGCAGGCGCCGGCGAATCGCTCATCGGCACCTACTACGGCTATCTCACCCAGCATGGTGTGCGCCAGCAGGATTCCTCGCACCTTGCCCTGTCGCGGGTGCTGCGCTGCCCGGAGATCGACTTCCTGATGAGCCCGCCGCTCTATAGCGACCGGCACGTGGGCGGCACCAGCGGTTTCATGTCCGCCACGGAGAGCGTGCGTCTGCATGGCAAGGTGTGGCTCAGCGAGGCCGACTACCGCACGCACCTCACCGATCCCGCCGCCGGTTTCGGGCGCGCAAGCACGCTCGCCGAGTCGCGTGCCGTGTTGCTGCGCGAGATGGGCAACGTCCTCGCCCGGCGTGCCGCCGTCTCCTGGTACGACATGGGAGCCGGGTGGCTCGGGGATCCGGGCCTCCTCACCGACCTGCGGCGGATGCAGGCGATCCAGCAGGATTCGCTCTCCAGACGGACACCCTTCCACGGTGACGTCGCTGTTTTCATCGATGAGGAGAGTTTCTTCTACCTGCGCGCCATGCACCCGATCAACATGCAGATGGTCCTGCAACAGGTGACGGCTCTGCCGCGCATCGGCGCCGCCTGGGATCTCTACCTCCTCTCCGACATCGAACACGCCGGCCTTCCACCCTACAAGCTGTACATCTTCCTCAACGCGGCCCGGGTCAGCGAGGCTCTCCGGGCATCGATTCGGTCTCGACTGGCTCGCGAGAGGGCGACGGCCCTGTGGATCTATGCGCCCGGGTTCTATGGGGACGCGGCCTGCGGCGAGGAGCAGGTCGCGGCTCTGACCGGGATTCGCGTGCGCCGCGATCCCGGCGGGAAAGCCGTCTGGCTAGGCGACCCGGAAAAGCCTCTGGCGGGATGCGCCACCCCGGTCGAGCCCCTCTTCGTCGTGGAGGATCCGGATGCGCAGGCCCTGGCCACCCTGCATGCGAAACAGGCGGTGGGCCTCGCCCGGAAGCCGCAAGAGGGATGGACGTCGATCTTCTGCGCGGCGCCCACTTTGCGCCCCGATCTTCTCCGGCGGATCGCGCGCGAGGCGGGCTGCCACCTCTACTGCGAGTCCGGAGACGCTATCAGCGTGGATAGCCGCTTCCTGTGCATCCACGCGGCAGAGGCGGGGGAGAAGCGCCTGCGCTGGCCCAAACCGGGCGATGTGACCGATGCCCTCACGGGCGAACGCCTGGCCACGCGGGTGGAGAGCCTCACCCTCCCGATGCAGCGGGGCGAGACGCGGCTTCTCATCCACGAGCCCGCGCGCTAGCGGGGTCGCGCGACCGGTATCTGGTTCCCCAACTTCGCACTGGCATCCGGAGGCCTCCGGGTGCCGGTGCGAAGTTGGGCGCGAGGTATTAGGCGCCAAAGCCGGCGTTGAGCACGGCGACCGGCTTCCCTGATTGCATTTGGTAAATCACCATTCCCTTGCCCTCGTAGAATGCATCGGCGACCAGAATCTCCAGGACGCCATCGCCGTCCAGGTCGAGGATGCTGCTCAAGGTGTAGAGGCAGGGCGCGGCCGGCTTCTCGGGCGTCTTGTAGAAGCTGGCACCGAGGAGGAAGGTTTTCACCTGGCCGTCGAGGAGCTTCCGAAGAGCCACCAGGGAGTAGTCGTTGGCGCGAACATACGTCTGAGGCCGGTCCATCCCCGGTGCTCGCGCAGAAAGGATCACTTCGTCGGTGCCGTCGCCCTCCAGGTCGATACGCACCACCTGGATGATTCTCACCGTCGCCCGCGGCAGTCCGTTCTGGCGGAGGATGTCGCGCACCGCCTGGCGGTAAACAGCGCTGGCGGGGCTGAGGGTTACGGGCCTGCGAGGGAGTGCGTTCCACGGTCCGCCCACGGCGATGGCCTGCTCCGTCTTCGCCGGCTCGGGCGACAAGCGAACGGAGTGGTACGGTCCGTGCAGCTCCTCCGTGGGTCGTGCTCCCATGGCCGTTCCGAGGTAACGCGAGGGGGCATAGAGCCAGTAGCGTTCTCCACCTCGAAGCAGGGGTGCCATCCGGCCGGCATCGATCCACTTCCCGTTCTCCGTGCCGCCGAGAAGATAACTGTCATCAGCCACGACGATGGGGTAGTGGGGCGGCATCACGGGGACGACGGCCTCCCGCGCCCCATCGCGCAGGAGAAGGTCCGGCTGGCCAGGGATCCGCGCACTTGTGACATTGAACGCCAGGGGAAGGGTCTCCAGAGGCATATAGATCTCGCCTCGTACCGAATGAAGCCGGGCGGGACAGGCGGGCGGGCCGGCCATCAATGAAGATCGAAGCGCTGCCAGGGCGCAGCTCCACTTTCCGGGAATGGCCCTCGCGCGTGAGCGTGATGGTGGCAGCACCCTGGGTCAGACGGATCTCCCCGCCCAGCCATGCGACGATGGGATGGATAGGCACCATCGTCGTGCCGCCCGCCTGATACGCGGGCGAGGGGAGCCGGAGCTCCTGGGGCGCCCCAACAGAGTGCTTCACCGCGAGCAGCAGGCAGAGGAGGAGCACGAACGCCAGGTGAAGCCCGCGGCGCCGGTGCGCAGCCGAATGAGGTAATATCGCCATTCCCCCGCTTTCCTTCTCAATCCATGAGCGGCTGGCCGCGTTCCTTGCGCGCAGGGGGCGTGGGATCGATGGAATACCGCCGGCAGTTCGCATCCCCGGATCGAGGAGTGCCACGCCTCGCGCATCCCGCCAACCTCCCGGAGAGACCCCGGAGTGCCGTGGCAACGCGGCACCGTTCCCTCGCGCATGGTGCCTGGTGAGATGTGAGCGGCCAGCCGTCAGGCTTTGGACGGGATCGATTGGCTGCCAGGCTCTTTCTATGGAGCGGCGCACTCCTCCTTTGTTGAGTTCCGTATCTGCGGCCACCGACAGCCCAGCGAGTGGACTCTCCTCACGGAACGAGCACGCCCGTCATTTTACTTCTCCGACGCTCGGAAGGAGAGGGAAGGGGGTTGCGGCCACGCGTCGAATAAAGGCGTCAAAGCCGCTACGGACGACGGATGGAAGCGAGGTCGCGTCCATCCTGTGGCCCAGGTAAGGGGTCGTGTCGGTGTGCTCGCCGCAGGAGTACCCAAGATCACAGACAGGATCACAGAGAGGGAGTCTATGAAAGAGAGGGAGTCTATGAAAAAGCGTGGCTTTACGCTCATCGAGTTGCTCGTCGTCATCGCGATTATCGCCATATTGGCGGCGATCCTGTTCCCGGTCTTCGCGCGGGCGAGGGAGAACGCTCGCAAGTCCACCTGCCAGTCCAACATGAAGCAGATTGGATTGGCGACGATGCAGTACGCGCAGGATTACGACGAGTCCTACCACTTCGCCTATACTATCAATCCCACGGTGCGCTTCCCTGACCTGCTGCAGCCGTATCTGAAGAACAAGGACGTCTTTGTCTGCCCCAGCGACCCGGACGTGTGGGTGCCGATGACAGGACTGCGGCTGAGTTACATCTGCAACTACAGTCTCCATCCGCCCGGAGATTCCACCACGCCGACACCGATTCGCATGGCGCAGGTAGAACGCCCTTCCGAGACGATCTCCCTGGCCGAGAACGCGGATGGGGCCACTTCCAATCGCGAGCCGGATTGCCAGTACCACTGGGGGACCACCGGCAGCCAGGTCTCTTCGGGCTTCAACCTGTGGGCGCGCGTGGGCCTGATGCGGCATGTGGAAGGCGCCAACTACGTCTTCGCTGACGGGCATGTGAAGTGGATGAATCCGAATACGGCCAAGAATGAAAACGCCCACTGGAAGCGTTGAGCCCTGGCGTGCGGCGATGCCCCCTTATCTCTTCGCGCGGGCCAGGGAGCGATAAGGGGGCATTCCGCGGTATCGGAGTCTGGCCACGCCTGGTTCTCGCGCATGCCTCTTCCCCTTAGCCCGCCCCCGCCTCCAGAAGATCCCCGGGCAGGGAATAAAGGAGATTGCTACCCCGCATCGAAATACCCAAGTGAGTCAGTGCCTTCGGGCGGAAACGAGAAAGCGTTCATCCTGCGGTCCAGGTGATATGAAGGGCGCAGTACACTCGCCAGTGGCTGCTCGCCCTGGGCACCGGAAGATCACGGAGAGGTAGTCTAACGAGAACGAGGTGGTCTATGAGAAAACGCGGCTTTACTCTCATTGAATTGCTTGTCGTCATAGCGATCATTGCCATATTGGCGGCGATCCTGTTCCCGGTGTTTGCGCGGGCAAGGGAGAACGCGCGGAAGTCAAACTGCCAGTCCAACCTGAAGCAGATCGGGTTGGCGACGATGCAGTACGCGCAGGACTACGATGAGACCTACCATCTCGCATGGACCTTGAACCCGACGACGCGCTATCCCCGGCTGCTGCAGCCGTATATGAAGAACCTGGATGTCTTTGTCTGCCCCAGCGACCCGGACGTGTGGGTGCCGGAGACAGGGCTGCGGATAAGCTACATCTGCAACTACAACCTCCATCCGTCTGGGGACGCGAACAAGAGTGTTAGCATGGCGGCGGTGAATCGCCCCTCCGAGACGATCTCCCTGGCCGAAAACGCGGATGGGGCGACCGCGAATCGCGCGCCGGATTGCGAGTATAACTGGGGGTGCAGCGGCGGCGCCGTCTCCTCGGGTTACAACCGGTGGGCGCGCGTGGGCCGGACGCGGCATTCGGAGGGCGCCAACTACATCTTCGCGGATGGGCATGTGAAGTGGCTGAAGCCGGACACGGCTGCCAATGAAGCCCTCCACTGGCAGCTCTGAGCACTCTGAGCGTTCTGACGTCTTCTCCCTCCGGGAACCCCGCGCCTACAGCCCATGCGCTGTAGGCGCGGGGTTCCCCCATTTCGTCCTGCTGCATCCACATCCCCGGGGCAAGATGCCCCAGGCCCGTGCCGAGCGCCAGCCAGCTATTCCCCGGAGATCTCCTCCTCCGTGAGGTAGCATGCCGGATCAGGCGCCCAGGGATCGCCGGTCACGGCGAGGGCGCGGACGCGGAAACTCCCCCCGCACATCTTCAGGAAGCGGCAGCGAGAGCACTTCCCTTTCAAGAGCGGCAGGCGATTCTTCAGGCCGGCCATCAGGGGGTCGGTGGTATCCATCCAGATCTCGCTAAACGGGCGCTCGCGCACGTTGCCGAAGGTGTGCTGCTGCCAGAACTGGTCCGGGTGTACGTTGCCCTGCGGGTCGATATTGCCGAAACCGACGCCCGACGAGTTGGCGCCGCCGCCGTTCCATTCGAGGAGGCGGCGCGCCTCCTCCGCGCGCTTGGGGTCCGTCTGGCACAGGCGGAGATAGAGGTAAGGGCCATCCACGTGGTTATCCACGGTGAGAATATCGATGCCGAGGCCGCGGCGATGGAAGTCGAGCGTGTGTTCCAGGATGATATCCATCGCCCGGCGGGTCTCCGCATGGCTGAGGTCGTCACGGGTCATATCGTTGCCACGTCCGGCATAGACGAGATGGTAGAAGCAGGCGCGCTGGATTCCTTCCTCCTCAATGAAGCGGAAGATGGCGTGTAGATCCTGGTAGTTGCGCCGGGTGAGCGTCAGGCGCAAGCCCACCTTCTGGCCCACCGCCATGCAGTTTCGGATCCCGCGCACCGCGCGCTCGAAGGCGCCCGGCATGCCGCGGAAGCGGTCGTTCGTCTCCCCGATGCCGTCGAGCGAGATCCCGACATAGTTGAAGCCGGCCTCGCGGATGCGGGCAGCCATCGCCTCATCAATCAGCGTGCCGTTGGTCGAGAGGGTGATCCGCAGGTTCCGGGCGCGGGCATGGGCCGCCAGCGTGAAAAGGTCGGGCCGTATCAGCGGCTCCCCGCCCGAGAAAAGGAGTGCCGGGATCCGAAAATCGGCCAGGTCGTCAATGAGCGCCATGCCCTCTTCCGTGGTCAGCTCCCCTGGGTAGTGCCGGTTGGCGGAGTCGGTGTAGCAATGCACGCACGCCAGATTGCAGCGCCGGCAGATGTTCCACGCGACGACGGGGCGCCGGTCCGAGGCCGAGGGAGGCGCCGCGTGCGCGGGGCCCTCGGTGGGGTGTGGATTCCCGTGCGCCGGACCCCGGCGGTGACCGTAGCGGATCGGGTCGCCGGTGGTGTCTCTGCCGCAGAAAAGTTTCGTGACGTCGATCAAGGGCTTTCTCCCAGGCGTTGCGCAGGTGTATTTGCTCGCGGGGGCAGCAGGCGCGGTATCGACCAGGGCGTCCTGGCGGCGGGGTTCACCAGGCACCGCGGGGCGTGGCACGCCTCTCTCACGATTCTTCGCCGCTCCGGGAGAGGATCCTGCGCAACAGCGCGAGGGCAGGCACCGGCTTCGATCTCGTTGCCTGGTTTCTTGACAACCTGCGCGCGCGCGTGCTATAGTGGGTCTGCCTATTAGGCGAGTGTGTTGTCCCCAGGCGGTTTGGCCGGTTGCCCTCGATTGGTGCGGCAAGGAGATACCCGAGTGGATATCGCAGAGCTGTTGATGCTGACCGTCGAGAAGAACGGTTCTGACCTCCATCTGAATGTGGGGGCGCCTCCTTGCATCCGTGTTCATGGCGAGATGGAGCCCCAGGAGTATCCCGAGCTTACCAAGGATGATATCCATGGTATGCTCTACGATATCATGACGGATGCCCAAAAGAGCCGCTTCGAGGAGACGCGAGACCTGGACTTCTCCGTCGAGCTGGGGGGCGTGGGCCGGTTTCGCGTGAATGTGTTGATGACCCGCCGTGGCGAGGGCGCCGTTTTCCGCACCATTCCCACCAAGATTAAGTCGGTGGATGAGCTGGGCCTCCCCAGTGTGTGCCGGGAGCTGACGAAGCCGGAACGCGGCCTGGTATTGGTGACCGGGCCGACGGGCTCTGGAAAATCGACCACCCTGGCCGCAATGATCGACCTGATCAACGAGACCCGCCGGGGACATATCTTGACGATTGAAGACCCCATCGAGTTTGTCCACCAACATAAGAAGTGCCTGGTGACCCAGCGAGAGGTAGGCCCGCATACATCCAGTTTCGCCACCGCGTTGCGCGCCGCTCTGCGCGAGGACCCCGATGTGATCCTCGTGGGCGAGATGCGCGATTATGAAACCATCTCTCTTGCGGTGACCGCTGCCGAAACGGGCCACTTGGTGTTTGGCACGCTGCACACCAGCTCGGCGCATCAGACCATCGACCGGATTATTGACGTTTTTCCGGAGGCGCAGCAGAACCAGATCCGTACTCAGCTCGCGGAGTCGATCCAGGGCGTGCTGTCGCAGGCGCTTCTGCGCACTGCCGATGGCAAGGGCCGCGTCTGCGCGGTTGAGGTGATGGTGGGCGTGCCGGCGGTGCGCAACCTCATTCGTGAGGGGAAAACCTTCCAGATCCCGTCGATCCTGCAGACCGGCCAATCGGATGGGATGCAGACGATGGATAGCTGCCTCATCAACCTGGTGAAGAGCGGGAAGGTGCATCGCGATGAGGCGTTGCCACTCGTGACGGATAAGGATACCTTCAACAAGCAGGTGGGCATGGGCGGCGCTCCGAGTGCGGGCATGGGCATACCGATGGGCGCCCCCGCGATGGGATTGAACCTGCCTCCGCGACGCTAGGATTCTCGGGCCAGGGATCTGGGGAGCGGAACACGTCATAGGAGAATGTGGGCGTGATCAACCTGCAAGCGCTTTTCGATGAGGCCGACCGCCGTAACGTCGCAGATATCTACCTGAAGGTGGGTTCTCCGGCGATGATCCGGGCCGAAGGCCGAACGCTTCCCTTTGATGACCATGTGCTGGCCGCCGAGGAGACACGGGCGGTCGCGCTCGAGATCATGGGCGAGGCACGGATGCGCGAGTTCGAAAAGACCCAGGAGATGAACCTGGCCTACTCGGTTCCTGGGGTCGGCCGCTTCCGCTGCAACGCCTTCATGCAGCGCGGCACCGTGGCGATGGTGATGCGCCGGGTGAAAGATGATGTGCCCACGCTGGAAGAGCTGAATCTGCCCAAGCAGCTCGCCAAGCTGGTGATGGAAGAGCGCGGGCTCATCCTGGTGACGGGCGCGACCGGCTCCGGAAAGTCGACCACGCTCGCCGCGATGATCGACTACCGGAACACCCACGCCGAGGGCCATATCCTCACCCTTGAGGACCCGGTGGAGTTTCTCCATCGGGATAAGAAGAGCATCGTCTGCCAGCGTGAGATCGGCACTGATACCGAGTCGTTCGCTCAGGCACTCAAGAATGCCCTGCGTCAGACGCCAGATGTGATCCTCATCGGCGAGATGCGCGACCGCGAGAGCGTCAAAGCGGCCCTCGATTTTGCGGAGACAGGCCACCTGGTCCTCAGCACGCTCCACTCCAACAACGCCAATCAAACGATCGAGCGCGTGCTTCAGTTCTTCCCCGCAGAAGAGCATCCCCAGATCCTGCACCATCTTGCCAATAATCTGCGCGGCATCATCTCCCAGCGGTTATTGCGCAAGGCCGATGGCTCTGGCCGCGTCGCCGCGATTGAGATCATGATCGCCACTCAGCGCATTAAGGATATTCTGAGAAGCGGCGAGTTGATCAAACTGAAAGCAACCATCGAACAGGGCCAGAACGAGGGGATGCAGACGTTTGACCAGCACCTCTACCAACTGCACAAGGTCGAAAACGTGATCAGCCTTGAAGATGCCCTGGCTGCTGCGGATAGTCCCAACGACCTCCGCTTGCGGATCCGTGGCCTCTCTTCAGGAGGCTTGACCGTATCGTAGGGAAGGCGAAGCCTTGAACATGGAGGGAGCGCCAACACGCTTCCTGCCGCTCCCCGACAGGGTGGCGGGCGCACTCGTGGGGCGGGGAGTTCGTCCGGGTAGCTTGCGGCAATGGCCCGGATTGGGGATGGCATGGGTCTGTTCGGCGGAAGCTCGATAGTCGGTCTGGACATCGGCACCAGCAGCATCAAGGCGGTCCGGCTGCAGGCGGCCAAGAACGGCTGGGATATCGTCGCAGCCGCGCGAGTGGAAACGCCGAGAGGCGCCGTTGCCGACGGGATGATTGCCGATGAGCGGGCCCTGTTGCCCGCGATGCATCACCTCTTTGCCCAGATCAGGGCGCGCCGGTCCGCGGTGATCGCCGCAGTCAACTTCACGTCCGGGGTGTCGGTGCGCCGGGTGGGGCTGCCGGTGCTCACTCCCGAGGCCCTCCGCAAGCAGATCCAGACGCAACCAGACCTGTTCGGCCTCAGCCCGGGGACCGAGCAGATCCACGATTTCGAGATATTGGGAACGCACGGCGAGGGCACGGCCGCGCAGATGGATACGCTCCTCGTCTCCGCGCAGCGCACCGCCGTTGAATGCCGGCTGCACCTCCTCGAGAGTGCCGGCCTCGAGCCGGTGGCGATGGATATCGAGCCGTTCGCGTTGATGCGCTCCCTGGTAGAGGTCAACCCGGCGCTCTCCGGATTGCGGGGCGCTATCGGCATTCTCGACCTGGGTGCGGTGCATACCGATGTGACGGTGGTGCGCGGCACGAACTACATCTTCACGCGCGCCATCCCACTGGGGGGTAATTCGTTCACCGCGGTGGTACAGCAAGCCCTTGAGTGCACCCTGGAGAAGGCGGAGAAGCTCAAGACCGAGATCGACCTGAACTGGCTGCTTCAGGGGCCCGGCGAGCAGGCCGATACCCCGGCGTATCAGGCGACGGCGGCGATCAAATCGGTGTTGGATGACCTCCTGCGAGAAGTCCGCAACTCGATCCTCTTCTACCAGTCCCAGCTTCCGGATGATGACGTGGAGGATGGGATGGTGGCGATGATCCTCCTTGCCGGGGGAACAGCGCTGATGAAGGGCCTGCCGGAGTATATGCAGGCGGCGTTCTCTCTTCAGGTGCAACGCGCCGATTGCTCCTGGAGCCTTCCCTATCGCATTGCCTTGCGCGATGGGAACCTCGGACCGGAAGAATCGCCCCTCTATGCCCTGGCCGCAGGATTGGCGGCTCGTGAGCCTGTCGAGCAGGCACGGCGGGAGACCGCCAATGGCGGTAAGCGGCGCGCCCGGGGAAAGAAGGCAGACGCGGAACCGGCGCCTGCCCAGGTAGAAGAGCCGGCACAGCCCGATGAGCCCGGCGATGAAGCGAGCCAGTAGGATGGACGCGGGTGGGAGTAGCGCATGCCGTCGGTGAACCTGATATGGGAGCAACGGCTCGTCCAGCGGAAGCACCAGCGCATTGCCACGTTGCTGCTGGCCGTGATCGGCATCGGTCTTCTGGTCATTGCTGAGGAGGTCGTGCGCACGGCCATGAAGCGCCGGGAGTGCGTGGCCGGCATTCAGAAGTGCGAGGAGCGAATCAAACAGGCAAGGCCACTGGCGGATCGGAACCGCGAGCTTCAAACCCAAATCGCCGCCCTGGAGCCGACCGTGGCCCTGGTCAAAGATGCCCAGCGAATTACGCTGCGTTGGGTGGGCCTTATGGGAGAGCTCGACGCCAGTGTGCCGACTCCGGGGCCAGTATATCTCACCCAGCTCAACTTCTCCACGGGGGAAGCGAGCGCCGGGAAGCAGGTGCGGCCTGGCACCATCGGCACGCTGAACCTGTCGGGGGTGGCCCGGAGCTATCCCCAGATCGCTCAGATGATGAGGCGCCTGTCGGCGCAGGCCCATCTGCGCGAGGTGCGGCTTCTGCAGGCACAGGCGCTATCGGAAGAGGGGCAGATACGCTTCTCCTGCCGGGCCCAGTTTCATATTCCGGAAGATGAGGAGGCCCGGCTGGCGGTGAATGTCGAGGAGCAGGTGGCACAACGAGATTACACTGCCGTCGTTCAGAGGGCAGGGGAGAAGACGGTGCTCCACCGCACTCCCCTGACCGACGGGGAGACGCAGTAGCAGTCGCCGGCAGGGGGAAATGGTGAGTCTGCGCCTGAGACCGACCAAAAAGGTTCTGATCATCCTGGGGGTTGCCGCGCTGGCAAGCCTCGGGCTTTCCTACTTCGTGCTCAAGGCGCAGGCCAGGCAGCGTGCCGAGTGGGAGGCGAAGCTCGCCGCGAAGATGAAGGAGGCGGAGGAGTTGGAGTCTGCCGCCTTGCAGCTTCCCGATTCGGAGGCTGCGCTGCAAGATCTGCAATACCGCGTGAGCTTCCTCCGAGGCGCGGATGAAGAGGAGTACCAGCCGGCCCTCTTGACGGAGATGACCGAACTGGCGTGGCGCACGGGCGTGGAGATCTCCGGATTCAACCCCGTGGAAGGGGCGCCCACGGCCCAATCGCCGGTGGCGAAGACCACGACGGCGAGTAAACTGGCGCCGCATCGTTTCATCACGCTGAACCTGTCTCTACAAGGCAGTTTCCACAACGTGACGCGCTTTCTCTACCGCCTGACGGGTGTCTCCAAGGTCATCTCGGTGGATGGGCTGCAAGTTGTGCCGGCCCCTGAGGGGCCAGCGGATCACGTGCGCGTGACTGCTCAAGCGACGGCCTATGTCCTGAAGAACGTGCCGCAGGCAACCGCTATGGCAGCCGCCAAGCTGCAGGAGATCGCGGAGGCTGAGGAGAAATTCAAGGCGCAGACCCAGGGATTTGGTACCCTTGAGGAGTTGAGAGCCGCCGGACTCAGCGAGCTCAAAGAGGGTGAGACAATCGGGGGCTATACCTTTACCACCGATAAGAAGACCAGCCGGAGCACCTACAAGATCCTGGCCACCAGCAAGGACCCCAAGCTGCACAGCCTGAGCATCGACAAGTCCAAGAAGATTATGGATGAGACGGATAAGGTGCCCTATGATTAGACTGGTTGAGTCAACACCGGTCTTTGGGGCGCGGGCTCTGCCGGGCAGCTCCCCCAGGAAGCCGCGAGCGGCGACAGCCGTGGCGCTTGGCTTGTGGTTGTGCCTTGCCGGAGGGTGCCAGCCGCGCGTGCCTGCATCCCCGGGAGGGGGCACGAAGGCGGGCGCCGTCGCCCCTGGGGGACAGACTGGCCAAACGGATCAGGGCGCCAAGCAAGCCGCGCCTGCCAACACACCCGCCGGAGCGCCAAAGACGGATCAGGGCGCCAAGCAAGCCGCGCCCGCCAATGCACCATCCGGAGCGCCAAAGGCGGGCGGCGAGACCGCAAAAGTGGAGTCCCCCTTTCCGGGCCAATCCACCGCGGAGTCGGCTTCCAGCGCCGCGGGCACAGGCTCCAGCGCCTCGCGCGTGATCGCGCGACGTGATCCAGATACCATTCCCGGCGTGCCTCGATTGCCGCTCCCGCCTCCCCGGCGGTCCCCGTTCCGGCTGGATGGGGAAGGGGGAGAGAATCGGGCGGCCCAGAAGGCAGCCCCCGAGGTGACCATCCGCAGGCGCGAAGCGGGCAAGCCCACTGGCGAGCCTCTCGGCGTGGAACCGCTGCCACCGCTGGCGGGCCCCGCGCCTGAGCTCGTGTCACATGAGGATCCGCGGGCGCCTAGAATCGGGAACTCCACGCCGGTGCGCGGCCCGATAGCGGGCGCAACTCCTCCTGCGCTGCAGCTCACCGGCATCATCGATGGCGACCCGCGCATGGCGGTCATTGAAGGCGAGACAGCGCATTATATCGTTCGCGAGGGGGATCGCGTCGCGGGCGGGTATCGGGTTGCCTCCATCTCGCCACAGAAGGTGATGCTACGTTCGGAAGATAACCGCACCGTGGTCCTCCGATTCGGGCGCAAGGGCGGGTGAATCGCCGTGCCATATGCGAGGACGCTGGCCGGCGCGCCCGGTTGCCGGCCAAGACTGGGAAAGGGCGAACCGTGGATATCAGCGTACTGAGGAGAGGCCTAGGCGGTCTGGGGCGCGCCGCGCGCCGCGCGGGCAAGGTGTGCGCCGCCGGCGGTGACCAGGCAGCGCACGTGCCCCTCGTGCGCGACGGCCACACGTCACGATGCGCCAGCATGGCCTGCGCTGTTGCGTTCAGCCTGCTGGCTGGCGTGTGGAGCGTGGGGGCAGCCGCCGCGCCCGCTGCCGGCATGGCCCAGGTCTCGGTCAGCGTGCAGAAGCTGCCCGACAAGATATGCGTTCGCTTGAAGGCGGGCACCCCGCTCGGCCGGCATTTCCTCCGCTCTGTTGGCCGGGCTGGCGATGTGGCGCTGCGGATACCAGACTGCACCGCCAAGCCGGTCCGGATCCCGGTGTCCACGGGATCGATTCGCGCCGTCTCCGCTCGTCCGACGGGCAATGACCTGGTCGTGACGGTCGAGCGAGACGTGGCGGGGGGCTATCGCTCGGCCTATACGGCCAACCGGCGCGAGATCGTGCTGGAGGTCGATATGGCTTCCCCGGCCGCGGCCCGCGAGCTGGCCGTGCCGGGAGTGGCGCGCGCCACGGTTCCGAAGGAGGCGCCCCTGGCCCCTGCGCCACGCGTCCTCGCTTCACAACGCCCCATCGCCCCGGCTGCGGCTCCTGTGGCCGTGGTGGAACCGCGCATGCCACGCGCCCCCATCGTGCTGCCGGCATCGGATTCCGGTGTGCGCGTCGCCGAGGCGCCCCCGAGAGTTGCGATGCTGCCCGGCACATGGCGGGTGCTCGGAGCGCAGGCTCCCTCGCGGAGGTTGGTCACGCTCGACTTTGTCAATGCCGATATTCAGGATGTGCTCAAGGCGCTCGCCATCCAGAGCGGCGCCAACATTCTCATTGCCCCCAAGGTGGAAGGCAAGGTGACGGTGGGGCTGCGGAACGTGACGCCCGAGCAGGCCCTGGAGTACATCGTCCGTCTCAGCTCGCTCGCCTATGGGCGTGAAGACGATACCTACGTCGTCTGCACGCGCGACCAGATCAAGGATGTCTTCCCGCCGGGCACGCGGGGCGAGATCCTCTTTCCGCCGCCAGTCGCCGAGGCATCGCCCGGAGTTGCTGTGGGCCAGCCTGCCGGCCCCCCGAAGGTGAGCGTGGTTCGCCTGGAGAGGCTCGAGGCCGCGAAGGCCGTGCCGCTGGTCCAGAAGCTGGCCCCCGCGGTCCAGATTGAGACGCCGGATCCGAAGCTGGCCGTGCTCATCGGCGATGACGCCCAGGTGGCGGCCGCCGAGATGGCGATCCGTACGCTCGAATCCTCGCTTCCTCCGCTGCCCGCGCGCTCCGAGGGCGTGCCGCCTAAGCTGTCGGAAGAGTTCGAGATCGAGGTCTACTCGTTGAGGCATGTGAATGCCTACGATGCCGGACGCTTGTTGAAGGGGTTCATGACCTCTCGCATCCTGCCCGAGGTTGTGGTGGTGCCCGCGCCGGCGCCCGCCTATCCGGCTCCCGAGGATGATAAGGGCCGCGCGCCAATAGGGCAGCGGTTGGGCGATACCGATGACGCTTTGCTGAACCTGCTGGCCGGAAAGAACGTGGCATCTGGTTCGGAGGCCGCGGGGAAGACGCCTCCGGGCGCGCCTGAGGCTACCGAGAAGGCGGGTACCGTGCTGATCCCCGAGGGAAGCACGACCAACACGCTGCTCCTCATCGGCGCTCGTCCGGATATCGCCAAGGTAAAGGATTACCTGGACCGCATCGATGTGGCGCCCAAGCAGGTGATGATCGACGTCAAGGTGACCGATGTCTCGCTCTCGGATGCGGAGCAGCTCGGGATCACATGGAACTGGACTACGCTAGGCATTCAAGAGATTGCGCCGGAGGGATCAGAGACGATCCCGAGGATGCAGTTCGGGCGCTTTGGCCACGCTCCCATGGTGTTCAACGCCACCCTGGAAGCGCTGTTGAAGACCAACAAGGCGCGTCTCCTGGCCAACCCGCGCGTGGCGGTGCTGGATGGGCGCACGGCATCCATTCACGTGGGCGATACCGTTCGCTATCTGGCACAACGGACCAGCGGCATCAACGGGACGACGGTGACGATTGGCGAGGAGAGCGTCGGCGTGGTGGTCAGCGTTTCGCCGCGCGTCGGGGGCGACGACGTGATCGTGCTCGATGTCAAGCCGAAGGTGAACGTGATCACTGGTTTCACCCCCACGGGGGATGGCGGGCAGGTGCCGAATACGTCCGAGCGATCGGTAGAGACGGTTGTGCGCCTTCGCGATGGCGAAACGCTGGCGATTGGCGGGTTGATCCGTGATGATGACACGGTGACGATGCAGAAGGTGCCCGGATTGGGCGATCTCCCGATCTTGGGCGAGCTGTTCAAGTATCGCAACCGTCAGCGGTCCAACTCGGAGGTGCTCATCTTCATCACTCCAACGATTGTGCCGGATATCTCTTGAGCGCAACTGACGGACGCGATGTTGGGCCAGAGCGGCGTCACCAGGCACTCTTGGTGGCGTCGTTCTGCCTTCTGCGCCTTCTGGAGAGACGGCTCCCGGGCAGAGGAGGTGCGGGGGAGTCTATCCGGGAGGCGTGCTACTGCCTGTTTGGGGGGGCACACCCTTGGGGTAAGAGCGGTCTGGTGGAAAGGCAGGCAGTCTCTATGCAGAAGAGGATGCTTGGCGAGGTTTGCGTTGAGAAGGGATGGATCACACGAGAGCAGTTACAGGAGGTGCTTGCCCAGCAGAAGGGCCTCAGCGGCCGTCAGGCAATCGGTGACATTCTAGTCAGCAAAGAGCTCATCACCGAGAAGCAGAAGGCGGAGGCGCTGAGCATCGTATGGAATCTCCCCTTCGTCGATCTGGCCACGATGACGCCCGATCAGGAGGTCCTCCAGGAGCTTCTCAACACCCTGAAGCCGGAAGTCTGCCGCCGCCTCAAAGCGCTGCCGTATGAGCGCGTGGGTAACCTGGTGCGCATCGCGATGGTGAACCCGCTCGATGTCTTTGCCCAGGACGAGATCCGGGCCTTGATGGGCAAGGAGATCACCATCGAGCCTGCCACGGTGGCCGAGGAAGATATCGTCAACCTCCTCAATCAGGTTACTCAGGGTCCAGACTCGGATATGGCCGAGATCCTGGATACGATGATGGCCGCCGCCGCGGACGAGGCCGATATCGAAGTCAGCCAGGATGAAGAGGAGACGATCGATGTCTCCGCCCTGCGCGAGATGAGCGATGAAGCCCCGGTCATCGCGTTGAGTAAGGCGATCATCCTCCGGGCGGTTCAGGAGAAGGCCAGCGATATTCATATCCAACCCTACAAGGAGCGCACGGTCGTCCGCCTGCGCATCGACGGCGTTCTGCGCGAGGTGATGACCGTGCCCAAGGAGCTCCACGCCGCGCTTGTCTCGCGCATCAAGATCATGTCGGAGCTCGATATCGCGAACCGGCTTGTGCCCCAGGATGGCCGTATCGGCCTCAACGTGTTGGGGCGGCCGTATGATTTTCGCGTCTCCACTTTGCCCGGAGTTCTGGGCGAGAAGATTGTCATGCGCATCTTGGATAAAGGCTCGACTCAGGTGGGACTGGAGAAGCTCGGCTTCTCAACGGAGACGCGCGAGCGCTTCGAGCAGATGATCACCTCGACCTATGGGATCATCCTGATCACCGGTCCGACGGGAAGTGGCAAGTCAACCACGCTCTACTCTGTTCTCTCTCGACTGAATGTGCCGGAGAAGAACATCGTGACGGTGGAGGACCCGGTTGAGTACCAGCTTCCCGGTCTGACGCAGGTGCAGGCCAACCCGGCGGCCAACCTCACGTTTGCCACGGCGCTCAAGGCGTTCTTGCGCCAGGATCCCAACATCATCATGGTGGGTGAGATCCGCGACCTGGAGGTGGCTAGGATCGCGATCGAAGCTGCGCTCACAGGTCACCTGGTGCTCTCGACGCTCCACACCAACGATGCGCCAACCGCCGTCACCCGCCTGGCGGAGATGGGGATCGATCCGTTTCTGATCTCGTCGAGCGTGATTGGAGTTCTGGCCCAACGCCTGGTGCGCCGGATCTGCGAGAAGTGCAAAGAAGCCTACGAGCCGGACCCGGTGGCGCTGAGGCGCGCGGGTTTCGAGGTCAATACGGATGAGCGGCTGGTTTTCTACCGGGGCCGTGGGTGCGACGCATGCGGGCATCGGGGCTACAAGGGCCGCATGGGCATCTACGAGCTGTTCCGAATGAGTGATACGTTGCGTGAGTTGGTGAACAAGGGCGAGCCGGCGTATACGATCCGCGCCCTGGCGCGCCAGGAGGGGATGAAGACGCTCCAGGAGGATGCCATCGACAAAATCAAGCTCGGGTTCACCACCCTCGAGGAAGCGATCCGGGTGATCTCAAGCGGGTAGCGACGCGCAGGACGAAGGAGGGGGAAGCCCCGCATGCCGGTCTTCAACTACACAGCGGTCAATCAGGCGGGCAAGCCGGTCAAGAAGTTCATCGAGGCCGAGACGCAGCAGCAGGCGGCCGAGCGGCTGCGCGCTGCGGGCCTGCGCGTGACGGAGATCAAGGAAGCCGGCAAGTTCTCCATGGCCGCGTTGAACGCCGCCCTGCAGAAGATGGGGGGCGTCCGGCCCCAATCGCTTGTGGTCTTCAGCCGGCAGTTCGCGGTGATGATCAACGCCGGGATTCCCGTCATCCGGTGTCTGGACGTTCTGGAAAACCAGGCCGACGACCCGGTCTTCGCCCCGATCATCTCGCGAGTCAAGTCGGATGTCATGGCCGGCAAGACGCTCACCGAGGCGCTGTTGAGCCACCCTCAGGCCTTCTCTCCTCTCTTCTGCAGCATGGTGCGTGCGGCGGAAGTGGGCGGCATTCTCGATATCGTCCTCAATCGCCTGGCGGCGTTTCTGGAGAAGGAGGCGGAGATCCGCTCGAAGGTGAAGAGCGCGATGATGTATCCGACCGTCATCTTCCTCTTCGCCATCGCCGTGACCACGGGTCTCTTCCTCTTCGTGCTGCCCACCTTCAAGAAGATGTTCACCGAGATCAGCATCGATGGCAAGCCGCTGGAGTTGCCATTCCTCAGCAACCTGATCTTCATGGTGGGCGACCTCATCAAGGCCTACTTCTTCATTCCGGTGGGGCTCGTGATCGGCGGCGTGATCGCTTACCGATCCCTGCAGAAGACGGAGAAGGGCCAGCGCATTATCGATGGCGCGAAACTGCGCTTGCCCATCGTGGGCGACCTCATCCGAAAGATCGCCATCTCGCGCTTCTCGCGTACCTTTGGCACGCTGACGCAGAGCGGAGTGCCGATCATGCAGGCCCTGGAGATCGTCGCCGATACGGCCGGCAACACCATCGTGCGCGATGCCGTTCTGGCCGCCCGACTGAGCATTCGCGAAGGCCAGCGCCTCAGCCCGCCACTGGCTGCCAGCGGCGTCTTCCCGCCCATGGTGACCCAGATGATTGAGATCGGCGAGGAAGCTGGCAAGGTGAGCGAGATGCTCGACAAGATCGCCGACTTCTACGATACGGAGGTGGATGCAACGATCAAAGGCCTCACTTCGATGATCGAACCGCTGATGATCATGTTTGTCGGATCGATCGTCGGCGTGATCGCGGTCGCCGTCTTGATGCCCATCCCCAAGATGCAAGAGGCGCTCCGCAAGACGAAGTAGTGCCTCCGAGGGTTTGGCCAGGAACGGCTGCCTGAGGTTCCGCGTGTAGAGAAGAAAATCGCCTGGCCCTACAGAAAGCGCAGGTGGCAGCCGATAATCATCATTGGAGGGTAAGTGCCGGAAGATCCGCATCTGAGTCCTCCCCTTCCGTTCGACACCAAACTCAACGTTGGAGTATCCCGAGAGGAGGTGAAACACTCCATGATGTACATTCGAGAACGCAAGCGAGGCGGCTTCACGATCATCGAGTTGCTTATCGTCATCGCGATCATCGCCATCTTGGCGGCGGTGGCGATCCCGGCCCTTCTGCGCGCGCAGAAGTCGGGCAAGGAGAGCGCGGCCCTGCAGGTCCTCAAGAGCCTCCACAACGCGGAGCAGACCTTCAAGGTTCGCTCTACCGCGAATCCGAAGACGTTTGGCACCCTAGACGAGCTCAAGGCCGATGGCTCGAGCCCGGTGGGCGAAGATGAAGTTGAGCCTGCCAGCGGATACACGTTCGCGAGCGAGGGCGTGACGACCGATACCTACACCATCATTGCCACGCCCCCGAAGACGGACATGATTACCTACACGCTGAACGAAACCGGTGCGGTGACACCGTAGCCTGGTCCGATACGTCGGTCTGTCAGCGGGCGCCGGCCCTGTGGGGCGGCGCCCGCTGTGCGTTGCACCCCTCTCGCGACCGGGTTGTGTGGCGGCACATCGTGGCAGAATGGGTATAGCCTCTGGCGGGGGGAGCGATGCGAGCGTGCCCGCTTTTCGAGCTTCAGAAGGCCCAGGGCGCCGTCTTTCGGCCCCATGCTGGCTTCTCGGTACCCGCGCATTATGGTGACCCGGACACCGAATGCGCCGTCGCGCGCAAGTCATGCGTCGTCACCGACCTCTCTTACTGCGGGAAGCTGAGCATCCGTGGTGAGGACCGTGGCGCCGTGCTTGACCGCGCCCTCGTCGGCGACGTGACTTCACTGAGAGCAGGATGCGGGCTCCACACCCTGGCGTTGACGCCCACCGGGCGCATCCTGGCCGACATGGTCATCTACGCGCTCGACGACTGGCACCTGGTGGAGCTTGATCTGGAAAACGTGCCGCGGGTGGCCGGCCAGCTGTTGCAGCTGGATGACGACGCGGATGTGGAGGTGCAGGACCTGAGCGAGGCGTGGGGGCTCCTCTCGCTTCAGGGGCCGGAGAGCGCCGACGCCCTGGCCTACCTTGGGGTGGGCATTCCGCCCCCGAGCTGTATCCGCACCGCCGTGCTAGCAGGCCATCCGATCCTTGTGGCCGAGAGGAGACGGGCGTCCGCTCCTGGCTTCGATCTCTTTGCCGCCGCCGGAGCCCTCATCGATTGCTGGAACTCCATCCTGGAGCGCGGCGTCCTTCCTGCCGGGTTGGACGCGCTGAATGCGCTGCGCATTGAGGCGGGGATTCCCTGGGCGGGAACGGAGCTGGACGAGCAGGTGACGCCGACGGAGGCGGGCCTGGAGGCGGCGCTCAGCAGCATCAAGGAAGGCTATATCGGGCACGCCGCCGTCGTGCGCGCGCGCCGTCGGCCCCCTGCCCGGCGGCTGTATAGACTTGTGATAGAGACGGAACTCGCCCCTACGCCCGGCGCTCCTGTCTATGTTGCTTCGCGAGTGGTGGGCAAGGTGACAAGCGCCGCTCGCTGCTCGGCTGGTGGGGGGGCGGTGGCTCTCGCCTTTCTGAAACGGGATTGGAACAAAGATGGTGCGCCGGTGATGGTGGAAGTGGATGGCGGTAAATGCCCGGCACGGGTGATGCACCTGCCGGCAATGAAGGGGTGAGTGTGGGATGGTGATCCGAGATCGCAACGCCGCCGATGGCGCGCGAGGGCGGCGGGGATCCGGGAGTGGTGCGATACTGCGTGGGTTGATCTGGCCGGTGCTCGTCCTGTGCAGCCTCGGCTTCCTCGCGGCGGGTCGCCTTCAGCGTGGCCGCGGATGGCACGAGATCTCGCCGGGCATGGAATACCGGCGCCTGGAGGTCCAAGCCTCGGATTTGGGAGATACCGCCGATCTCCACGTGTTGCGCGTGGATCTGAAGCACTATCGCATCCGCCTCCTGCGGGCCAGCAAGGCGCCGGCGGCCAGCATCCGGGAGCTGGCTACGCAGAGCCGCGCTGCCGCCGCAATCAACGGGGGCTTTTTTGACGAGGAGCTGCGGCCTCTGGGGCTGCGCGTCACCGGTGGCAAGGAGCTGCGCCCACTCCGACGCGCCAACTGGGGGGTCTTCGTCATCCGCAATGGCAAGCCTGCCATCCTCCATGCGCGCGACTACCGGCCGGAGGGCGTCACCGAGGCCCTCCAATGCGGACCCCGCCTCGTGGTCAACGGGGAAGTGACCCGGCTGAAGAAGCAGTACGCGCGCCGGGCTTGCATTGGCATCGATCGGGCCGGGCGGGTGCTTCTCGCTGTCACCAATGGGAGCACCATGGACGCCACCTATCTGGCGCGTGTTCTCCGCGCTCCCGAGCCCAAGAGTGGTCTCGGCTGCGTCAACGCGCTCAATCTCGATGGTGGGGGATCGGCGCAGCTCTACGTTGACCACCACGGCTTTCGGCTCGACCTCCCGGGCGCCTGGGGGGTTCCGGACGGCCTCGGTGTCTTTCCCCGCTGAGTAGCCATCTTGCCCTTGGGCATCATTTTGATCGCCCGAGAAGGGTGATCTCCCTAGCTACTGGCCTAATGCCCGCGCGTGGGACCATCGTTCCATATAAAGGTTTTGTAAAGAACCGATAATCTAAATTGGAGGGAGGAGCTACTGGCCCTGCTCCTCCCGACGGACGGATGGCCGCCCGCGCCATCCGTCCGATCTATCCCTCTGCTTTCCGCTGCCGTTAGCCGTGCGGGATCTCCTCCGCGGGCTGCACGGCACCGCAAGGCGCCGCTGCCGGCACCGTCGGTTCCCGCCGGGCCGGTGGAGAGGAAGCACGGAGACGATGGACGCCTTGACCTGGACTCAAGGAAGCAGCCCGCGCCGTGTGATGATCGTTGATGATGAGGACCTCGTGCGTGCCAGCCTTGCCGATATGGTGGAGCTATCCGGCTACCAGGTGTGCGGCCAGGCGGCCAATGGCTATGAAGCCGCCCGCCTGATTGGCAGTGCCCATCCTGACATCGTGCTCATGGACATCATGATGCCCACCATGGATGGGGTGGAGGCGCTGCAGATCATCAACGCCACCCGGCCTACCTGTTCTCTTATCATCAGCGCCTACTGCTCGCCGGGGCTCCTCGAACAGGTGACCCGGGCGGGTGCCCAGGGCTACCTGATGAAGCCTTTCCGCCCAAGTGACCTGGTGCCTGCCATTGAGACCGCTCTCGCGCAGTTCGAGCGCTCGCGTCTTTCAACCGAGATCGACCGCATTGAGGCGTTCTTCGAACGGGCATGGTCGCAGGCGAGTGCCGGGAGTTCGATTGGCCGCGCGCTGGAAGGGGCGCTCGTCGAAGCGTGCGGCCTGATCGAGGAGACCGGCTACGTGTTGGTCGTACGACAGGGTGCACGGATGCGCGCGCTCTCGGTGCGCGGCGTGAAGGGCATCTCCCCCGGGCAGACCCTCGGCCCCGCCGACGGCCGCCTCGGGGTGGCGTTACAGCGCCAGGGGATCTGCCGCAGTCATCTCATCGGGGCGCCTAGCGACCAGGCTGCGGTCCTCTCCTTGCAGGTTGCCCTTGACGATGGCGTTCTCGGTTGCCTCTGCCTGCTTGCTCCAGAGGGCTACTCTTTCACCCGCCGGGAGGAGTGCCTCCTACGTGCCATGGTGAGGGGCCTCTCCACTTTCCTCTTTCGGGTTCGCGAAAGCCGGCCCCATGCCTGGAACATGTGGCTCGACCGACGCCTCGGGCGTGTGCCTGCGGCGCGTAGAAGGCGCTGATCATGATGTCCCCCGCATCTCCAATTCGACTCCTGGCTGCGCACGCGGTGCCCTCCTTTCTGGATGCCCTTTCGCGAGCAGCCGCTGCACGCTGTGATATTGAGCTCGTCGGCACCTGCCGTGACTGGGCGCGCGCGGTGGAGATGGTGCGCGACCTTCGCCCGGATGTGCTGACACTGGACGCGGCGCTGCCTGGCATGGGTGGACCGGCCGCGGTGGGCGAACTGATCTCTGCCGAGCGGCAACGCGTGGTGGTGGCCGCCACCGATGGCTGCGGGTTTGCCTCGGATGTGGTCGCCTGCCTGGAAGCCGGGGTCGTCGATTTCGCGTTTCGCCGTCCGGAGCATTCGTGGACCAGCCCCGTCTTCCTCGCGGCGCTCTTCCATCGCGTGCGCACGGCGGCGTCGGTCGCCACCGAGTCGCTCTCTCCCTGCACGGTTCCCGACCTCATGCCCCTGCTGAAGGCGCATCCGGGCGCGGTGTGGGGGATGCTGGGCGATATTGGCGCACCCGGCACACTGCTCCAGGTTCTCCCCAGGCTCGAGCCCGGCTTTCCTGGCTGCCTCTGCATCGCCTTGAGCCTTCCCGGAGCGATCACACGCGCGCTCGCCCACTATCTGGACGCGCGCTGTGATTACCCCGTGCGCGAGGTCCGGCCGGGAGATGCGCCACAGCCGGGAACGGCGGTGGTGTTGCCCGGCAACTACCGGGTCTTGCTGAAGCCGGCCTACGATGGCAGCCCGAGCTTCATACTGGAGCCCAGGAGACCGGGCGATGCTGTGCCGGTGCTCGACGCCGCGCTCCTCTCCTTCATCCGCCACGTGCCGACGCATCTGGTGGCCCTCTCCGGATGCGAGACTGAGGGAATGGCGGGCGTGCAGGCGGTCGCCGAGTCCGGTGGTTGCGTCTATACGGCGCCGCGAGAGAGCATGCTCTTCACCCAGTTCGCGGATGGCCTGCGATCCCGGATCGCGGGCACACGCGAAATCGCGCCGCTCGTGGTGTGCCCGGTGATGCCTGCGACGAGAGAGATTGTTCCGATCGCGCTAGCCCGGTCTTGACCCGCCGCGTGGCCTCTGTTACAATGCCGGCATGGAAGCCCCGGCGGTCAGCATTCTCATGCCGGCCTACAACGCCTCCCCTTATCTGGAGGAGGCGCTTGTCTCCGTGCAGGCGCAGGAGAGGGAAGATTGGGAGCTGGTGGCGGTGGATGACGGCTCCACCGATGAGACGCCAGCCCTTCTGAGGAAGGCCGCCGCTTCCGACCCACGCATCCGGCCCCTCTTTCTGCCGCACCGGGGTCTCGTGCCGGCGCTCAATGCTGGGCTGGCCGCCTGCCGGGCGCCGCTCGTCGCGCGCATGGACTCCGATGACCGCATGCACCCTGCGCGCCTGAGTCGCCAGGTGGCGTTTCTCGCCGCGCATCCCGAGGTGGATCTGGTGGGGTGCCTGATAGAGTGCTTCCCCCGCGCGCAGATCCAGGAGGGTCTGGCACGCTATGAGGAGTGGCTCAACTCCCTCGTCTCCCACGAGGAGATCCTCCGCGACCTCTTCGTGGAGTCGCCTTTCGCCCACCCATCTGTCCTTTTCCGAAAAGAGCGCGTGACCCAACTGGGTGGCTACCGTGACTGCGGCTGGGCCGAGGATTACGACTTGTGGCTTCGCCTTCACCAGGCGGGGGCCCGGTTTGCCAAGGTGCCAGAGGTCCTCCACTTCTGGCGCGATCGTCCGGAACGGTTGACCCGAACGGCGGAGGAGTACTCACTGCGCAACTTCCGCCGGCTAAAGATCCACTACCTCTGCCAGGGCATTCTGCGCGAGCCGGGGCCGGTGCTCATCTGGGGCGCTGGACGGGGCGGCAAGGCATGGTGCGCCTGCCTGGAGGAGGCCGGGATCGAGATAGCCGGCTTCGTGGATATCGACCCCAAGAAGATTGGACGCACCCGTCGGGGCCGCCCGGTGATCGCTCCGGAGGATTTGCCGCCTGCCGGCAGCTTACCTGTGCTGGTGACCGTGGGCGTGAAAGGCGCACGCGAGCTCATCCGTGCCGCGCTCCACGCGCGCGGCTATCAAGAGCTCCGCGATTTCGTCTGCGTCGCCTGACCGTCATCGCGGGGGTGCAAAACACCTGCGCCTATAGGAGCCCGAGGCGCCTGCACATTCCCACCCGCGTCCGCCCCCTTCATCCGTGGTATCGTTGCCAGCGGAGGAGGGATGCAGGAAGGCCGCGTCCCCCGGGAGCCGGCTCCCGGGGGACGTTTTGATCGCCTAGCTTGGCTTGGGCAGGTCGGACCGTCCCTCTTCGTCCTCCGCCTCGATCTCATCGGCCCATTCCAGGATGAGGCGCCCGGGTAGAGGCGCTGGGTCTGTCGGGCGTTCAGGCGCCTTCTCCTCGGACGGTTCTGGGAGCTCCCCCGTCAGCAGGAATGTCCCGCTCGTGCTCACGACCGGAGGCGCTGGCTGGGGATGGCTGACCAGGGCGCGAGAGGGCGTGAGCGGGGTCGCAGAGGGCTCGGCGGCCAGCAGATGCGCTGGCTGCTGCCCCACGACCGCGTGCTCCGCGTGCGCTTCGGCGGTTGCCACCCCCTCGTTTGGTGCTGAGGCGAGTGTGATGGCCGGTGTGCGTTTCGGTTGCGCCGTTGCTGGGGGAGAGGGCATCGCCGCTGCCTGCGCGGTGAGGCTCCCCTCAACCGCGAGAGTGACGGAATGCACTGGCTCGAGTGTGACGGCGGGCGGCGAGGCCGCCCCTACCTTCTCTGCGATTGCCACATTCTCCGTGCTCGCCTCCGCCGCGGGCGTGCTGGCACCCAACGCGGTGGGTGTTGCGTGTGCCACGGGCTGCGACCGCGGCACCTTGAGCGGCGGGTTCTCGGGCGCCGGTTGTGGCGATGGCTGCGCAGGCGATGGCTGCGCGGCCGGTGGTTGCTCCGGGGGCGCGAGAGGCGCCGTTGGTGAGAGGGCGGGCGCCACCGGTGGGCTAGATACGGAGGTCGCGATCCCGCTGGAGGGCTCTCCACCCACCAGGATGCGAGCTGTCTCGTTCCCAGAGCGGATCACGACGCCCCCGTGCTCGACGGTGAGAAGACGCCAGCCCCCGATGGTCTCGCTGATGGAGACCACGGTGAGCTTGCCGCCGCTACGGAAGACGGCGCTGGGTCGAGCGCCCAGCAGCGTGCCGATCAGCTCCGGTTTCGGCGGCAGCGGGCGGGGGGTATGCGCCTGGCGTGGCCAGGTGGTTCCAGCCGGCCCTGCGGCCCCTCCCCCCGGGATGGGACGTATCGGCGGGAGTATCCCTGGCCCGCCTGGCCAGGAGACCGCCGGGAGCGTTGGCAGCTGGCTGCCCCCCGTGGATGCCGTCGCCAGGGGTGGAAGGCTGGGTGGACGGCTCGTTGCTGCAACCGCGGGGGGATCCGGAAGCTGCACGAACGGGTCCGCGTGAGGCGCGAGTGCCGTCTCACCGCTGGCCATGCGCCGCTCCTGCGCCGGGGTGAGTGGAGGTGGCCCTGCCAACTCCAATGGAACCGGCGCCGTGTCCTCCTTGGCCGTCGAGGCCGTGTCAGCGGGCGGAGCCGCCGGGCGCATGGCTCGCGTGATGTTCCATGCGGCGAACCCGACCGCCAGACAGCAGCCCGCGATCAGTGCTGCTATCGTGGCAGGACTGCTCTTTTGGGTGTTGCTCATGGCTCCAGCTCCAGTATGGGTCGGGGGAACTCGCTCACAGGCGGAGCAGCCTCGGGTTCCACCGGGTAGGCCGCTACGAAGATGAGGAGCTCCGTTGTCGCTGTCCGCGTGGATCGCGTCTTGAATAGCTCGCCTACCAACGGAATGTCGCTCAGGATGGGCAGTCTCCGCACCGTCCTGACGATCTCATCGCGGTCCAATCCCCCAATGACGAGCTGCTCACCGCGCGCCAGTCTCACGGTCGTATCCGCCTCGCGGCTCGCCGTTTGCGGCAGGCCGTCGATTATCTCCGAGACGGTGCTCACGACCGGGTGTACTTTCAGCGTGACCGATTGGTCCGGGTGGATGCGCGGCCGGATCAGCAGCGCCACGCCCACCGGGATCGTCTCGGTGCCTACCACCGTGCCGACGTCCGGGCTCACCACGTTGATCCCTCGGAAGCGGCGCAGATCGCCGATGAAGATGTTCGCATCCTCGTTGTTGACAACCGAGATGCTCGGGTTCGCAATCAGGCGTGCACGGCTTTCGGTGATCAGCGCCTGGAGGGTGGCCCGGAAGCTCGGGCTGCTGTACTGGAGATTGCCGAAGTTCAGGCCGCTGCCCCCCGGAACCGTGACCGTGGTGCCGAAGTTGGTGAGATTCCAGTCGATCCCCAGTTCCCGAACGTCCGCCTTGTTCACCTCCACGATGGCCGCCTCAATCCGCACCATCGGCGGCGCAACATCCGTCTCTTCCAGGATCTGCCGCGCGGTGGCGATGTCGGCGGGCGTTCCCATCAGGACCAGGCGTGTGGATCGGGCCAGCGGCTGGGCATACGGTCCGCTAGTTCCCGATCCGGTGCCGACCCCGGTGGAGCTGAAGGTGAAGCCGGAACCGTTGGTGCCGCCCATCATCCCGAGCGACAGCGGTTGGAAGGTAGCTGCCGGCGGCGCGGTCGCTTCCGGGGCGGATGCGACCACCAGATCAGGCAGCAGCTTCTTGAGCGCCTCCTCGGCGCGCTGCGGGTTGGTGTAGCGGAGTTCATAGATAAACGTTTCGCGCTGCGGTGTCGGTGTCGCTGCCACCTGCGCCGCTGGCGGTGGGGCGTCCAGCATCTTGATCGCCTGCGACGCGCTGGCCAGATCCGCTGGCGAGCCCGTCATCGTGAAGAGGCGATCCTGACGCGTCACCTTCAGATTGGGGAAGGCTTCGCACACCATGCGCTCCACCATCTCCGGGTCGGCGTGGCGAAGCAACGCGAACTCCGTCTTGGATGAGGGCGCCGCCGGAGCCGCGGCATCAATCCCCTCGAGGGCCGTCCGGGCGGCCTCCAGATCTTCCGGAAGCCCGGAGAGGATGAGCGCCTTCCCGGCAGTCTCCACGTTGAGGCGTGGCACTGCTCTCGCGAGGACCTCCTTCGCCTGGTCGGGCGTGATGTGGCGGAGCGTCACCACCTCCGTCTTCCCCAGCTCCGCGACTGCCTTCTGCACCTCGGCCGCCGGGCCAACGACGTACGTACCGCCAATTTGCGCGACCGAAAGGCCGGCGACCGCTGCGACCTGTCGGATCGCCTCATCGGCGGTGCGATCGCGCAGGTTGATCGAGACGTTCCCGGTTGTGCCCGGGGTGATCAAGGTGTCTACGCCGGTATGTGCCGAGATCGCGGCGAGCGCGTCGCGGGCCGGCACATCCGCGAAGTTGAGCGAGATGCGCGCGTTTGGATCAGGTGCCCTCCGCTGCGCCAGTGGCGGCTCCAGCTGGCGAGTGTGGGGTGCCTCCGTCGCGGTACCCGCTCCGGATTGAGGCACCGCTCCGGCGGCCGTGCCCCGAGCGGGGTTGTTGTTGCTCCCACCACGCGAGGTGATGGGCACCTGCGGCTTCGTCTGTTTTGAAGCGTTCTTGCCAGGGGCGCGCGCTTTCGGCTTCGATGACCGGGTGGGTGGCCGATAGTCTGGATCCACGTCGGCCACCTCGATTCGCTTCGCGGGCTTGGCCGCTGGCGTGGCTACCTCCGCACTGGCGGCGCCAGGGATGACGAGCTTCTTCCCTGGCGGCACGCGATCCGGATGCGCGATGCCGTTTGCCTCGGCCAGAGCCTTCACTGGCACGCCATACTCCTTGGCGATTTTCGAGAGGTGCTCCCCGGCGCGGACGACGTGTGTCCGCAGGGGGGCGGATGCGCGCGCGTCCGGGCTGGCGGCACCTGGCGGGGCGAGCCACGCGCAGGCGATCACAGCCCAGAGCGTGCATCCGGCAGTGCGAGTGCCGGCGCGCAGTGCCACCGCTCGCATCGTCTGGGTGTTCGGTATCACACCATCTCTCTTATTCACATGCCCCATCCTTTCACTCCTCCGCTGCCTGCCAGGCATGCCACTGATGCGTGTCTCTTAGCGGCTTGCCGCTACGTTTGTTGTCTCGGGCTCGACTGTCAGGTAGCGCTCGATCTCGACGATGGCGCGCACAGTGGATGGTGCTTGCCCAGGCTGGTTGGTCCGCCCCCGGGTGTCGATATCGAGGGATGTGACGACATAGATGCGCGAGGCATTCGCCAGCTCCGCCAGGAACTGGCGAATCTGCGGGTATCTTCCTTCGATCTCCACCCGCGTCCGCACAGCCCGAATGAGGCCGCCCGAGTGCGCAACCCGTACGGGCGCCGAATCCAGGCCAAC
>JAAZEM010000050.1 GCA_012512265.1 Armatimonadota bacterium
GGTCTCACTTCTCGCTGCAAGACTTCCTCGACAAGGGGCGCAAGGGGATGAGCAGCACCTTCCTCTCGCGCCTGAAGGTGGGCTCCATCCTCGTCGATGCCAAGGGCGTCAGCCGCCTTTACCACCGCGGCTGGCGCATCCTGGATATCGTCTGGCTGCTCGTCGGCGCCGTCACCCTCACCCTCGTCATCCTCTCCGTAAGCGATAGCGCGCGTGCCTTCATCGATCTCCTGGCTGTCCGCCTCCAGCTCTGGCTGCGCCATCTCTAGGCGCCCGTGCTTCGGGAGCCTATCTCAAGCCAGGGAGTGGCCTGCGCGGCGGCGAACTAGGTGATAGATGAGTCTGCAGTGAGTGGCAAGTGAGGCGGAGTTGATCGAGCTAAGGTATCACGTAGCGAGTCTCGTGGCGGTCTTCCTGGCGCTGGCCGTGGGGATCCTGATCGGCTCGTCGATGGTGGGCACACCCTCGGTGGAGAGTCAGATCCGGCGCCTGAAGAGCGACTTCGATCGGATCCAGGCGGAGGATCGCCGCCTGCGTGCCGAGAACGAGCAGCTGCGCGGGCAGGCACGCCTCCTGGAGAACGCCTTGCGGCAGACCGTGCCCGCGGTAGTGCAGGGGCGCCTCGTGGGAAAGCGGATCGGCCTGCTCATCACCGGCCAGGGGATCGATACCAGCCTTGTGCGAGAGACAAAGTACTTGCTCACCACGGCGGGCGCCTCGGTCGGCTCAATCACCACCTTGCAGGAGCCGCTGCTTCCCGAGAACCCCAACAGCCGCCAGACTATCCTGACGCGCAGCGGAATAGATACTCAAGACTCCACGCGCGCGGAGAGACAACTGGCCGCACGGATCACGCGCGCCATCGTGCGGGGCAACGAGCCGGATCTGCTGCGAGTGATCGGTGAGTTCTCGCCCGGCCTCGTCCTGGATGGCGATTACACGCTCCCTATCGATGCCGTCACGCTGATCGTGGGCGATGCCACGGAGGCGCAGGCTCAGGCGATGTCCGACGGCACATCCATTCAGGCGCGGATCGCGGACGTGCTTCGTGAAGAGGGGATTGCCGCGGTGGCGTGCGAGCGTGCGGAGTGCCCCCTCTCGCTGATGGCGTACTTCGCTCGCTACAGCCTGACGACCGTCGATAGCCTCGATACCGCCGTTGGGAAGATCGCCCTGGTGCTGGCACTGGCGGGAAAGCAGGGCCACTATGGCACGAAGCCTTCGGCCGCCCAGGTCCTGCCCGATCTCGATCTGGAGCCGATGCCTAAGGGTGAATCTCCAGCTCGTTCACTACCGCGTGCACCCCAGGAACCCGGGCAGCCGCGCGAGTCGCTGCTTCTCGCGCCCGGGCGTTCGGGGCGCGGCCGCGCAGGTAGATGATCCCCTCTTCCCGAGTGACCTCGATCCACTGTGAGAGCACCTGCTCGTCTTCCAGGAGCGCTTCCTCCACCCGCTCAACCAGATCCGCCTCGGCCCCGCCGCCTTTCTGGTAGCCCATTCTCCTGCTCCTGCTCCTACGATCTCCCATGTACGGCTCGCGGACCCGCCGGCGCGCCCTGGCGAGGCGCCCCTTCCACCAGACGGGTACTGATGACACTACTGCTATGGACGCACCCATCCCGCTTCTGGTTCGCAACAGATGCACGCTCCTCGATGGTGTTACCCGAACCGTTTTCCGGCGAAACAGGCACGGCGGCTTAGCCACCAGACATGCAAACAGGCCGCTGCCCATCGAGGGGAGCGGCCTGCGCAAATACACTGCGCTCTCACGCGAGAGCGACAGGCGTCAGGGGGCGGCGATCCGCTCGGGAGTAGCCTGCCCCTGTCGCGGGCTGGTCTCCTCAGCGGCGGGCGCGGCATCCTCCGGCTCGAGAACCCAATCGAGTACGTCACGCATCGTATTCGCGTACTCGATCTGAATGCTCTGGCGCACCTCCTCCGGCACGTCCTCCAGCATATCCTTGCGGTTGCGCTCCGGAAGAATAACCCGCTTCAGGCCAGCACGGTGTGCCGCGAGCACCTTCTCCTTGATGCCACCCACGGGGAGAACACGGCCGGTGAGCGTGATCTCGCCGGTCATCGCCACATCGCTGCGAACGCGCCGGCCAGTGGCGAGCGAGGCAATGGCGGTCACCATTGTGACGCCCGCGGAAGGTCCATCCTTCGGGATCGCCCCCGCCGGCACGTGAACGTGGATATCGTTGCGCCGGAAGAAGTTGGAATCGATCCCCAGTTCGGTCGCGTGCGAGCGCACGTAGCTGAGCGCCGCCTGGGCCGACTCCTTCATCACATCGCCCAACTGCCCGGTCAGCATCAGCGAGCGCCCGCCAGGCATGGCAGTCGCCTCGATGAACATTACATCGCCGCCGACCGGCGTCCACGCCAGCCCCGTGGCGACGCCCGCCTGCGAGGTGCGCTCGGCTATCTCCTCATACTCGAAGCGCGGCACGCCCAGATAGCGGCGCACCGCCTCGGCATCGATCACCGCCGGCTCGGTGCGGCCCTCGGCAAACTCGCGCGTCACCTTGCGGCAGACGGCAGCGACCTCGCGCTCCAGGTTACGCACGCCCGCCTCACGCGTGTAGCCCAGGACGATAGCCCGGATCCCGTCGTCCTCCCAACGGATATGATCGGGGGTCAGGCCGTGCTCGCCCATCTGCTTCGGCACGAGGTGCCTGCGCGCAATCTGAATCTTCTCCTGCTCGGTGTAGCCGGAGAGCTCGATGATCTCCATGCGGTCGCGCAGAGGTGGCAGAATGGTATCCAGCACGTTGGCCGTGGTGATGAACAACACCCGCGAGAGATCGAACGGCACATCCAGGTAGTGATCGCGGAAGCTGCCATTCTGCTCCGGATCGAGCACCTCCAGGAGCGCCGAGGAGGGGTCGCCACGGAAATCGGCGCCCACCTTATCGATCTCATCGAGCATGAAGAGGGGGTTATTCGATCCGGCGCGTCGGATCCCCTGGATGATCTGGCCCGGAAGCGCGCCAATATAGGTGCGCCGGTGCCCGCGGATCTCTGCCTCGTCGCGAATGCCACCCAACGACATGCGGAAGAACTTGCGGCCGAGCGCACGCGCGATCGATTTGCCGAGCGAGGTCTTGCCCACGCCCGGAGGGCCGGCAAAGCAAAGGATCGGGTGGCGATGGCTCTCCGGATTGAACTTGCGCACCGCTAGATACTCCAGGATGCGCTCCTTCACCTTCTCGATGCCGTAGTGATCCGCATCGAGCACCTCGCGCACCTCGCGCATGTCGAGGTTGTCCTCGGTGCTGGTGTTCCAGGGGAGCGCGACGAGCCAGTCGATGTAGGTACGGGCGACGGTGTACTCCGCGGCTTGAGGAGGCATCTTTGAGAGGCGGTCCAGCTCGCGGTCCGCCTCCTTGCGTGCTTCCTCGGGCATCTGAGCGGCCTCGATCTTCGCGCGCAGCTCCTCGATCTCCGCGGTGCGCTCGTCCGTTTCGCCCAGCTCCTTCTGGATCTGCTTGAGCTGCTCGCGGAGATAGTAGTCACGCTGCATCTTCCCGAGCTCGGTATGCACCTGCGACTGGATCTTCGTCTGAAGCTCCAGGATCTCCAGATCGCGGTGGAGCAGCGAGGCAAGCCGGCGCAGGCGCTCGCGCACGTCAATGATCTCCAGCAGCCCCTGCTTCTCCTGGATCGGCAGGCGAATATGCGCGCAGATGAGATCCGCGAGGACATGGGCTTCCTGCACATTCTGTGGAATCGCCTGCAGCTCGTCGGGCAGGTCGGGCGAGAGCGAAACCACCTTCTGGAAGAGGGTGCCCACGCTGCGACGCAGCGCCTCCAGCTCCATCTGTGCATCCTGAGGAAGCTCTGCCTCTGGGGTATCCTCCGGAAGCACGCGGACGCGCACGCGCAGGTACGGCTCTGTCTGCAAGCACTCCAGGATCTCGATGCGCCGGAGTCCCTGCACGATGAGACGGACGCCCTCGGGCGGCTTCAGCATGGCATGGATGACGGCAGCCGTGCCGATCCGGTACACATCATCCAGCGTCGGCTTCTCGATCTCGGGCGACTTCATCGCCACCGTACCGATCACCCGGCTCCCTGATACCGCGGCATCATCGATCAGCTTGACGGAACTCTCGCGCGATACGGCCAGGGGGACCACCACCACGGGAAAGAGCACGGTGTCGCGCAGCGGCAGCAGGCTCAACTCTTCCGGAATGCTGACGCCGCTCTCTTCACCACCCGTTTGGGTTGGGGTCTGTCCCTCATTTACATCCATCGCCTATCCTCACTGCCTCAAAAGCCTCAGTTCATGGGCCGGCTGTCACTTCCCCCTTCCGCCGTCACGGCGGCTCACCGCCTGGCGGGTCAGTCGCCAGTGACGGGAATCGTGTGTACCACAGAGCGTTCTGCTCGGGCCACCTTGGGCAAAATGACAATCAGGAACCCGTCTTTGTAACTACCGGTAATCTTCTCGCGCTCGACGGCCACACCCCCCGGCAGCGGAATGCTAATCTCAAACGGCCCAAAGTAGATCTCAAAACGGTACCAACGCACGCGGCCGACGCACTCGCCGCAGTCCTCGACGCGTTGGCCGCGGATGGTGAGCACGCGTCCATCCGGCGAGAGGTCGACACGCACATCAGGAAGCGATCCGGTGTCCGGGTCGACACGCAGCCCGGCGGCCTCGACTTTGACGACCAGATTGCGCTCCGTCTCGTAGACATCCGTGCGAGGCTGCCAGAAACGGCCAGGCATCGGGTCGAAGAAGCCGCGCCACCCTTCGGTCAGGCGCTCCATCTCTTTTTCCATCTGCCGGATGACGTCTTCATAGCGTGTAAAGCTCATCGCGCCCTACCCATCCTCATGAGTGTGATTGAACTCCGCTCTTCCCGATAGCGGCCCGGCCGCCCACTCGGCCGGCTTCCAGCCGCCGGCGCTATCGCGCACCCCGCACGGCAACGCGATTCGCCATCTAACCTCATCTTAGCACATACGCAGTCGTACTTCAATACACTGCGCAACTACTGGGCAAACCCCGCGGCATTGCGCCGTCTCACTCCGGACGGGTCGCTCTCGCCTCAAGAGCCGCAGGGAAGAGCAACGAGGGGCCCTTGCACGCACGCCCCGGCCTCTCTGCCAGACTACCCCAGGCCGCGTCCTCCTGCGAGCAGGCGGCCGCAGAGCTGACTCGGCGACCGCCTACGCCTCTTCTGCCACGCGGCCCTACGCGATCTTCATCGTCTTGTTTGCCGCGGCCGCTTCCATCGCGGTGAGGATCACGTTGAGGGCGCGATATCCCTCTTCACCATCGATCGCGGGTTTCTTGCCGGCCAGGATCTCGGCCACGAACTGGTCCAGCACGCCGCTGGAGACCTGCTTCACGTTCGTCGAGATCTCGCCCACCTTGTGCTGCTCCACATCACCGTTGCGATAGTTCACGATGACGTTCCACACCGGATCGGTGCCGATGGAGAGCACGCCGTTCTCGCAATAGAGAACCGTCCAGTTGTCCTCGGCGCCATAGTTCGTCCAGCTCACCATGAGGGTGCCCAGGATACCCCCTTGCGTGCGCAGGGTCAGGACCGCGTTGTCATCAATATCGATGAGCGAGCCATCGGGGTAGCGCTTGTGGAGCGTGGTGATCACAGCGCTCACCTCGGAAAACTCGTCGCCGAGGAGCCAGCGCATCAGGTCTGCCTTGTGAACGCCCAGGTCACCCGTGACGCCCAGGCTGGCGATCCCCTTCTTGAAGAACCAGGTGCCGGCGTGGTTATCGACGCTCCAGAACTCCGGTCCCGGGTGCGCGAATGCAGTGCGGAAAGAGATCACCTTGCCGAGCTTCCCGCTCTCCAGGATCTGCTTGGCGCACACGTGCGGGGGCATCAGGCGCTGGTTGTGCCCGATCATCAGGTTCTTGCCCGCCTTCTCCGCGGCGTCGATCATCGCGCGCGCTTCTTCGCGCGTGGTCGCCATCGGCTTCTCGCACAGCACATGGCAGCCGGCCTTGAGCGCGTCGAGCGTCTGCTGCGCGTGGAGCGTGTTGGGCCCGCAGACGACCACCGCGTCCAGCTTCTCGGTCTCGAGCATCTGCTTATAGTCGGTGTAGGCTTTCACACCATTCTTGGCAGCCACTTCTTTGGCGCGCTCTGCATTCGCATCGCACACGGCCACGAGTGTGCAATCGGGGTTGGCTATTGCCTCGGGGATATGCCGGCGCTGGCCGATGGCGCCCGCGCCGATGATACCGATCTTGACTGGGGTACCTGCCATGGGGTTCTCCTATCTCTCTATCACGAAGCCACGAGCCAGGCCGTGGCAGCTCCGGTCCCACGCCCTGGCTGCCGGCCCTCGCGCCTTCGCATCTGGAATCTCTATCGCGATAAGGTGATGGGGGCCAGGCATGAACCGCATGGCCCCCTCCTGCTACTACTCTTTCTCGATTGACACCCACTGCCCGCTCTGAGCAGAACGCTCCACGGCATCGAGAACGAGCTGCACGCGCAGGCCATCGCGGAAGTCGGGCGTTGCCGGCTTGTCTTGAGCAATCGCCTCCAGCAGATCCACGACTTGGTGGGTGAAGCTATGCTCCCACCCGATGATATGCCCGGCGGGCCACCAGGCATTGATCCAGCGGTGTTCGCCCCCCTCCGTGACCGAGATCGTTCGGAAGCCCTGGGCGTGAGCCGGATCACGGCGAGAGTAGAACTCCAGCTCATTGAGGCGCTCGACGTTGAAGCGGATGCTCCCTTCGCTCCCGTTGATCTCGAACATGTTGCCGTTGCGATGCCCCGGAGCAAAGCGGGTGGCCTCGAACGTGCCGATCGCGCCGTTGGCAAAGCGCGCCAGGAAGATCGTGCCGTCATCCACGGTCACCGGTGCGCGCTCCTCGCTTCCGGTGGCCACCAAGCCGCTCATCGACGTGGCGACGGGGCGCTCCTTGATGAACGTCTCCATGTGCCCGGTCACTGCGGTGATGTCGCCCACGAGGAAGTGCGCCAGGTCGATGGAATGGGCGGCGAGGTCTCCGAGAGCGCCCGAGCCCGCCTCGGCCTTGTTGAGGCGCCACACCAACGGAAACTCGGGGTCGACGATCCAATCCTGCAGATAGACCGACCGCCAATGGAAGATGCGGCCGATCGCCCCCTCGTCAATGAGGCGCTTGGCCAGCTGAATCGAGGGAAGCTTCCGGTAGTTGAAGTTGACGCAGTGCTTGACGCCGGCCTTCTCGGCCACCTGCGTCATCTCCCTCGCCTCGCCCACCGTCATCGCGAGGGGCTTCTCGCAGAAAACATGCTTGCCCGCCTTGGCGGCGGCGATGGCGATCTCCGCATGCGACGTGTTCCCCGTCACGATATCGACGAGGTCGATATCCGGGCGGTTGACCACTTCGCGATAGTCGGTCGCGTAGCTCTCCCAGCCGAGCTTCTCCGCGGCCGCCTTCACACCCGCCTCGTCTCGGCCGACGAGGACCTTCATCACCGGTTCCACATCGAGGTCGAAGAACACAGGGGCCTGTCGAAACGCATTGCTGTGGGCCTTGCCCATGAACTTGTAACCGATCAGGGCTACGTTCACCTTCTTGGCCATGGCAACGGCTGGCCTCCTTTCTGTGGTGACAGAGGGGGGAAGCGGCTGAAACCGCGTCGCGTGGATTGTAGCATACTCCCCCGGCGTTTGTAAAGACGAATGCACCTCAAGCGGGCAGGCTTTGGGCGTTCGGCTGGAAACTTGCAGTCGGCTCTCCGAATAGCGAGCGGACGCCACCCGATCCGATGGCGGACGCCCGATGGATGGCGAGTCCGGCCGGGCCAGATAGGGGCCGGTCACTCCGATCACCAGCAGGCGGCTCGCGGATCGGGAAGACGGAGGAGAGAGTGAGGAAGAGCACGCCACAAGCGCCGGCCGTGCCTCTGATCCGCCTGGGAATCGCGTGTCTCTTAGGGCTGTTCATGGCCGTCGCCCCGTGCCGGGCAGATGCCGTGCCCGAAGGAGCGCCCGGTCCGCCGGCCGCGAACGCCGAAGCCGTGCTACCGCCCGATGCGGGCCGGAAGCCCGACGGCAGCCAGGAGCGCCCGGCGGCTTCCAAAGCTCCTGCCGAGCAGAACGCCCCGCCGAAGCAGGCCGGGGCGCGCAAGGAGGATGAGGAGGTCCAGCTTGGCCGACGCGCCGCCGCCATGCTGGAGCGGGAATACCGCCTGGTGCGCGACCCGAAGCAGCTCGCGCGCCTGGAAGCGATTGGCCGCGACATCGCCGCCGTCTGCGACGAGCCAGACTACCGCTATACCTTCAAGATCCTCGATACCGATGACATCAACGCCCTCTCGCTGCCAGGTGGATTCACCTACGTCACCAAGGGAATGCTCACCTATGTGCGCTCGGATCACGAACTCGCGGGCGTGATCGCTCACGAGGTGGCGCACGCGGCGCGACACCACGTGAAAGACCTGATCCGCCGCGAGCAGAACGCCAACCGCTACGTGCTGCTCGGCATCCTCGGCGCCGTTCTCCTGGGACGCGCCGGCACAGATACCCTGGGCAACATGATCTTCAGCGCCGAGTTGCTTAAGACCGCCTACGTCAACCAGTACGGCGAAGAGGCCGAGATGGAGGCCGACCGCGCGGGTGTCGAGTACCTCATTAAGGCGCGCAAGTACAATCCCGTGGGAGCCCTCACCCTGATCGAGCGGCTCGCGCGCGATGAGCGCCGCCAGGCGGGGCCCACGCCGGGCATCTTCCGCACCCATCCCCCGGGCACCACGCGCGCCAAGGCCCTGGAAGAGTACATCCGGGCCCAGGGATTTCCCATCAACCGGCTGGCCGTGCAGGACAACCTGCGCCCGCTGGCGCGCGATATCACCGTGGGCGAAACCCAGGCGGCCGAAGTCGCCATCGGCGATATCGTCATCTATCAGACGGCCGCGGGTACGGAGCACGCCCGAGCCATCGCGGAGCACCTCGGCCGGCTCCTGCAGCGCGACCTTCAGATGCGTGATGTCCGCGTCGCCCCCGGCGGCACAGCCGTCACAGTCGCGGGTGAAACCCTGTTGACCGTCACCGAGGCCGACGCCGCCCTGCAAGGCAAGACGCCTGCGGAGGTTGCCTCGGAGGCCGCTCGCGCCCTTTCTCGGGTGCTCTGGCGCGTTCACGTGGATCGGGTGTCGTGATGTGGAGGGGGACGTTGGCACGACGAGCGTACCTGGGAGTATTGGGGATCCTTCTTCTGGGGCCTTCCCCGGAGGCACGAGCGGCCGCTGAGCCGGCCAATGTCGCCGCGGCAGCGCGAGTCACCGCGATCCGATTCACCGGGGTGACGAAGCTGCCCGAGCAGCGGCTGCTGTCGCTGCTGCGAACGCGCACCGGCGCCCCATTCGACGTGGAGACATTCGAGCAAGACCTGGAGCGGGTGGAGACGTTTCTGCATGAGAACGGCTTTCCCCTGGCCTACATCGAAGCTGGTGCCGGCATCGATAGCGAGGGCGTCGTCACCATCCCGATCCAGGAGGGCCGGATCGAGAAGGTGACCATCACCGGCACGAAGCGGACCCGGCGGGGGGTGATCCTCCGCGAATTGGGGGTGCGCGCGGGGGATGTCTACGATGCCCGCGGGCTGGCCGATGACCGGCAGCGGCTCTACCGCCTCGGCTTCTTCAACAGCGTCGCCATCGAACCAAAGCCGGGCTCCGAGCCGGGGAAGGCGATCCTCAACATCGATGTCAAGGAGCGCTACACCGGCTCCATCTCCGCCGTGATGGGCTACGCATCCAACGCCGGCATGGTGGGCTACGTGCAGTGGAGCGACACGAACTTCCTCGGAACGGGGCAGACGCTCTACGTCAACTGGCAGCGCGGCACCTACTCCACCGTCGCCTACCTGACGGAGCACGACCTCGCATCCCGGCTCCTGGCGCGGACGGGGTATGACATCGGCTACTACACCCCCTGGCTGCTCAGCCGGAGGCTCGCGGCAGGGCTGCGCTACTTCAACACCGGAGCGTACCAGTTCTCCTTCTTCAGCGAGGATATCGACACGGAGAACATCAAGAGCTACGAGTGGCGCCGGGGCACCTGGGCCACGCTCGTCGGGGAGCTGGGGAGAGACACATCCTTTGGGGTTCTGCTGCGGCAGGAGAATGTGGACTACAACACGGCGCCAGTCGATCTCTTCGCCGAGGCCGGCGCGCTGACCACGCCGGCCCGCGTCTCCAGCGTGAGGCTCAATCTATCGCGCGGTCCATCACACCCCTTCACCCTGCTCGATGCTGTGCCGCGCGACGGCCTCTTCATCGAGCTGGGGCACTCAAGGGCCGCGGGCGCATCCGGCGCTTTCCAGAAGTTCGGGCTGACGAAGACGCAGTATGTAAAGCTGACACCGAAGAACACCCTGGCGGCGCGGGTGCAGCTCGGCTGGTCGGCTGGAAACCTGCCCTTCGCGGAGCTTTACTCACTCGGCGGGCCGAACACGCTGCGCTCCTATAGCTATAGCCGCTTCCTCGGAACGCGGATGCTCGCCCTCACCACCGAGTGGCGCCATCAGCTGACGAGCGCCGTGCAGGCCACCGCTTTCCTGGACCTCGGCAACGCCTGGGGAGGCGACCAGCGTTTCGAGACGGGCGGCCTTCGTTCGGCGATTGGCCTCGGCTTCCGCCTGGCGACGCCGTTCGGCCCCCTGCGCCTCGATTACGCCTTCGGTGGCGACGGCGGGCGGTTCCACGTCACCACCGGCAGCAACTTCTAGTCGGGCAGGCGGGGCCATCACCGGCCCCGCCCCCACGCCATCCCGGCGTGCTGCCGCGGCTACGGTTCCAGGCCATTTACCGGCGGGTAAGAGAGGTGGGAGGAGACCTCCGCGCGCGCGCCTGCCTGGCGGTAGGTGAGCGCCGTGAATCCCGGGGTCCCGCGCTTCCACATCCCCGCTTCGCGCACGCGCAAGGGCCGGGCGACGCTCTCCACCTCGGTGCGGAGGACGGTGGGCCGGCGCGGGCCCCGGCCATGCACCGTCACGATCAGGCTCTCGCCGATGTTCCGGGCCTGGATGCGCACCGGGTAGGGATAGGGGTTGCGGATCCGCAGATCGACGCCCGGCATGGCGACCGCGGCATCGCGCCCGGGCGCCACGTAGGCCGGCGGGCGGACGTGCCGGTGTCGCTCCACGATCTCCAGGCCGGCCAGCATCGCGGCGTTGTAGAGCGTGGTGGAGGTCTGGCACACCCCACCGCCGTACGAGGGCACCATCTCGCCATCGAAGCTGACGGGCGCCTTCCGGTAGCCGGCGGCGGCGTTCCAGGGGCCCACGCGCTTGTTAAAGGAGAACGTCTCACCCGGCTGGAGCACGGCGCCATCCAGGCTCTGCGCGGCGCGCAGGGCGTTGAACACCTGCGCGCGCGTGCGCCCGCGAAGGCTGGTGCCGTAGCTGCCGAGCACGCACTCGGTGCCCGCGCCGCGCGCCCCGGCCCATCCCAGCGCCGCCACCAGGAGTAGGCACCCCGCGGAAAGGAGCCCCAGGGCCATGCGCCGTCTCATCGCACCTCCACCCGTGTCTCCGCGCCGCCGGCGCGCACCTCCGGGTCGTACATCCCCTGGATCACGGCAGGCATCACATGATACTCCCCAGGCACCGAGGCGCGGAAGTGATACTCCAGCACGCGCTCGCCCGCGTCGAGCTGCCGGGCGAAGAAGGCGATCTGGTGGTCGCGCGTCTCCACGTGGGTCCACCACCGGTTCCACTCACCCTCGCCGGTGCGCTCCCGGACCAGCGGCTCGCATCCAGCCGGCAGCGGCTCCTCGATCACGACGTGCTCATAGCGCCGCGGCGAGCGGATCGTCAGCCGGCTCAGGTAGGTCTCGCCAGCGCGGAGGTGTTCGACCGGCCGCGGCGAAGGCATCAGCCGGAGCGTGCCATCCTTGGGGTCGCGATCCGAGCGGAGCCGGTGGTAGGTGCGCGTCACCGCGATCCCGGCGCCACCGACCAGCACGGGGATCTCCTCCTGCGTGACGAACTCTCTCGCGCGCACCGTGTAGTAGAGGCTGCCCGCGCCTTGCTTGCGCAGCGTGATCTGGTTCTCGCCCGCGCGCAACGCGCTTGCGGGCAGCGTAATGGTCACCTCCGGCTGGAAGAGCGAGCGCGCGTCGAAGCGTACCGGTTCGAGCGCCTGCCCGTTAACGGCCGGAGTGACGGTGAACGCCGGTGCGGTCTCGCCCGTCGCCTCGAGATACTCCACCAGGGCGAAGAGGACGCGCGCGGTGGCCTGGGTCGAGCCCCAATAGCCGTCCTCGCGGCGCGAGAGGAGCCAGCGCACCGCCTTCGCGGCGACCGCCATGCGCTCGTCGCGCGGCTCTCCCGGCACGGCCAGGATCGCCTGGAGCGCGAGCGCCGTCGTCTCGGCGTCACTGTTCCAATGGCAGAAGTTGGCGCTCTCACTGGATCGCGCGACGAGCCGCCGGCAGAGGCTCTCGGCTTCAGCCACCAGCCCTGCTCGGCGCGCCGCGAGCGCGAGCCGGGCGAGCGTACCGCTCTCGCGCGTGGCACGAGCGCCAGTTTGCCCCCCCAACACCAGGCGAATTGGGCCACCCTCGCCCGCGAGGGCAAGCGCGTGCAGCACGGTCGCCCGCTCCACGCCAAGGTTCGATGCTCGGTATGCCGTGGGCGCGGCCAGCGCCAGCCCGGGCACGCCGGACGCGCGCGCCTGCGCCATCAGCTGGGCCGCGCGGGAGGAGGAGATCCCTCTCTCGCGCGCAATCCGCGTCACCTCGCGCTCGCGCAGCCATTCCACGCCGTGCGTCAGTGCCCTCTCATTGATTCGGAAGCCGGCCTTGCGCGCCAGGACGAGGCCCTCGACCACGTAGGCCGTCATCTCCGGCTCGGATTCGTCATGCTCCCACCACCCCCAGCCACCATCCAGATGCTGGTAGCGATAGAGCCGCTGCAACCCGGCATCCACCATCTTAGGGATCTCGCGCTCCAGGTGCTTCGCCATCTCGGGCGAGCGCGCCCCCAGGCGGGAGAGGGTGCGATGGACCAGCAGGTCGGGCAGGAAAGCGCTCATCGTCTGCTCGGTGCACCCATAGGGGTAGGTCGCCAGGAAGGAGAGCGCCGACAGCATCCCCGAGGCGAGCGAGGGCGACAGGTGCAGTGTCACCTTCGTCTGCTTCAGGACGTCAGAGCGCAGTCGGATCTTCTCCTCGGCCACTCCATCGCCCGAGAGGCTGCCGGAGCGCGATTCGGCTCTCACGCGCCCGTGCGGCAAGACCGGCAGGCGGACTTCCACAGCATCAGTCAGCCCGCTTTCGGCGCGTGCCCGAGCGACCAGGCGACAGTCGCCCGCTTCCTGAACGCTCGCCTTCCAGTCGAGGCGCCGGGCCTGCCCCGGGCGGAGAGTGATCGCCGTCTCACGCGCGCCGGCGGGGAGCGCCCCCTCTGCATCCAAGGAGACGCGCACGCGCTGGGTGGCGTCGGACTCGTTGTGTACCATCGCCGAGAGCGTTACCTCGTCGCGCGCGGTGAGGAAGCGCGGCGCCTGGATCCGCACCATCAACTCCTTGCGGCAGGTGATCCGGCTCACCGCCTGGCCCACGAGCGTCTCGCGTGTGTGCGCGCGCACCGTCGCACGCCAGGTGGTGAGCGAGTCGGGCACGGCGAGCGCCACAGTCGCCTCACCCTGCGCGTTGGTGCGGGCCACCGGCACCCACAGCGCCGTGTCGGGAAACTCCTTGCGCACGCTCTCTGCCGGGCCCCCTTTGTCCGCCCCGCTCAGGTAGATTTGGGGGAAGGAGAAACTCGTCTCGACCAGGCTGGCGCGCCGGGGATAGAACGCCCGGAGGATATCCGCGCGGTCCTCCTGGATGGCGTAGATCGACTCATCCACGACGCCGAGCGAGAGCTCCGCCTGCACCGGCCTCCCATTGGCATCACGGACGCGCACCTGGTACGTCGCCCGCTCGCCCGGCGCGTACACCTCGCGATCCGGGGTAACCTCCACGCGCAATGCCCGCGGGCGAGATGAAACGTTCACCCCGGCTTCCTGAAGCGCCATCTCCTTGTCGCGCACGGTACAGACGGAAAGGGTGAAGTTTGGCAGATGCTCCCGGGTGACCCGCATCCGGAAAGGAATCGACCGTTCTTTCAGGGGCACGAGCCGCCAGTCGAGAAGCCGGTCGGTCTCGATGGCGACCAGGGCCGTCCCGCCGGGCCGGGAGGTCTGGATCAGGAAGGTCGCCTCATCGCCCGGCTGATACTCACGCCGGTCGGGTATCACCTGCAAGTCTGGGAGGCGTGCGTGAGCGCTCCCGCCCCCGGGTCCGCTCACCCAGAGGTAGGCGGTGGCGGTGATCCGATTCCCGCGTTTATCCCGGGTATGGCCAACCAGCTGGTAGCTTCCGGCAGAAGGCGCCTGGAACCGCGCCTTTACCTGTCCTTCCGCGTCCGAGGCGCCCCGGCTCTTTCCCACGGAGACCAGGGTAAAGCCCTCGTCATTCCAATCGCGCCGGACAAATCGGAGCTCGACATCCACGCCTTCGAGCGGCGCGCCGGCGCGGTCGCGCACGTAAGCGGTCACCGGAATCTCCTCGCCCGCGCCCGCCACGAAGCGTCCTGGCTCCACCTCGAGCGTTTGCTCGCCGCGCCACACCTTCACCCGGGCCGATCCGGTCGCCGAGAAGCGACCCTGGTCGAACACCGTGGCCTCGATGGAGTAGCGGTGGTCAAACGATTCCCAATCGAGCCCGGCCTCCTCTCCTGTGGCCAGCTCGGGCGTCGCCGTTTCGAACCGGACGCGGCAGCGCCCCCGGGCGTCGGTCGTCGCCACTCCCGTCGCCACCACTTCGCCCTCGCCGGTCTGGTCTCCATAGGGGAGATACTCCGCGTCCTCCTCTTGCCAGCTCCAGATCGGGCTGCGCATGATGACATAATCGACGCGCGCGCCCGCTACGGGCGCCCCGAAGTAGTAGCGCGCCTCGATCGTCACCCACCCCGATTCGCTGCGCGTGTACTCCGCGCGCTCGGGGATCACTTCCACCTGATACTCCGGCTTCCGGTAGGCGGCCACGTCGAAATACTCGTCGTGCCTCTGGCCTCCCCACTCCGCCGAAAGGGTGTAGGTGCCCGTGCTCGCTTCCGGCGAGAGCTCCAGCTCGCCGTGGAACGAGCCGAAGTCGTTCGTCATGCGCTCAGCAGCGTAAATCAGCGTGCCGCGGGGATCGTGGACCTCCACGCGCACCGGCTTCCCTTCCGGCACCAGGAACTCCTCGCCGCGCACGGCGCGCGCGATCCCTTTGAACCGGACGCGCGCACCCGGGCGATAGACCGGCCGGTCCGTATAGAGGAAAACCCGCTGCTGCTCCCCGCTTTCCTGCGCCCCGCTTCCCCAGAGCCGGATGAACGCCATCGAGTTACCCCGGCGCGCGGCCAGCAGGAGGTCGCTCTCGCCAGCCTGGAAGGATGCGATGCCCTGCTCATCTGCCACCATGCTCTGGCGCTCGCCGTCCTCGGCATAGACGCGGATCTCCGTGCCGGGCGCCGGCTCGCCCGTGGCGAGGTCAACGGCAAAAGCGAGCACTCTGGAGCCGGATCGTTTCGTGATCAGGCCAAGGCCGGTGACCATCACCCAGTCAATCCGTTCCATGCCGTCGCCCTGGCAGGCGACCACATAGAGCCCCGGATCCTTCAGGGGAAGCGTGATCCGCTGGGTGAAGACGCCCTCTCCATCGCGCGCGGGAACGTGCGAGAACCGCGCCACCGGAGCGGCTCCCGCGACCTGGCGCAGCGCCACCCGCTCCTCCGGGCCGAAGGCGTCGCTCGCGGCATTGGGAACGAGCGCGCGCCACAGCGAGCCGCGCGCCTCGCGCATCACCCGGAGCGGGTCCACCCGATACGCCTCCACGGTGAGCGCATCTTCCCTCGTGAAGCCGTGCGCGGTGATCTGCACCGGCTCGTCAGGCACGAAGACGTGTTGGGGCACGTAGACATCAAGGAAAGGCGTGGTGGGGGCAAGCTCCAGGGCCACCTCGGTCGCCCGGCCCTCGGCAATCGTCAGCCGTGTGGGCGGGAGACGGTGGGCCCGGCTGGACGCGGAGACGAAGTACTCCCCCGCGGGGATCCGGCGCAGGTGGAAGTAGCCGCGCTCGTCGACGAGCAGCTGGCGCTTGCGCCCCGGCACCGAGGGGCTTGCCGGCGCCAGCAGGAGCTTTGCTTTTGGAACCGGCTGGCCGGTATCCTCGGCGGTGACGCGCCCCCGGATCTCGCCCATCGGGACCTGCCGCGAGGCAAACAGCGCCAGGAGACCCGCCGCCCACACGGCACACGCCACGACTGCCAGCGTTCGGAAGCGGCTCCCCGCTTCCCAGCGTTCCCATGCCTGCGCCTCAGCGGCCATCGGTTCCCTCCCCCTCGCCCTCCAGCCTAAACGCGGCTTTGCACGCGCCGCGCGCGCTCCACTGGCCCAGGAGCATCGAGAGGACGGCGAGCACGGCGAAGACGCCCAGGACCGTCACCCGAACTTCGCGGTGGAGCACGCCGAGCGGCTCCAGCAGGTGGGCAAGCTGCACGGTCGCCAGGGCGATGAGCACCGTCGCGAGGAGCGACGCCTGCGCGCCAATCCCCTTCCCCCGCTCCCCTCGCGGGAAGAGCAAGAAGACGCCGGCGACCAGCAATCCGGCGAGCAGGCCGACGAGTGAACGCATCCCCCAGGCGATCCCGACCGCGGCGGGAGCCCCCACGGCCCAGAATGCGATCCCCGCCGCCGCAAAAAGCCCCGCTGCACTGGCCGCTCCCCGCCTCTGCGCCGCTGGAGCGGCCGACACCCGTCGCAGGCGCGCCACCGAACGTTCCAGGCTTTCCGCAATCCATAGGGGGATGAGGGCGCCCACGACCAGCCCCACGAAGGTGAAGTGCACCGTGAGGCTGAGATCCGTGGCCAGCGGCCGGTAACGTTCGAGGAAGAGTCGGAAGAGGAGCGCCAGTAGTCCCACCGCGAGCAGATGATGCAGGAAGAGCGCTACCGAGGCCGGCTCGCTGCCTCCCTCCGGCGCGGGGCGCTGCCACCGGAGCGCACTGGCGCGTGCCAGGCCACGCCAGTAGAGCGCGGCCAGACCGCCACTGCCGGCCACCCAGGCCCCCACCAGCGCCAGTCCGACGCCATACCCCCGCAGCCAGTCGAACGCCGTCACATAGAGACCGAGGAGCATCAGCCCGGCGATACCGGCGCTCTCGCCCATGCCGGCCTTCCCAGGGGGAAGGGTAGCTGCCAGGAGTGTGCTCAGGAACGCCGTGCCGATGCCCAGCAAGACCACGGCAACGGCCCCGCTCTCCGGCACCCACCGGGGTAGCATGACGGCCGATAGAAGCGCCAGGACCAGGGCGCTCAGCACTCCCGTGCAGACGAAGGCGCGCGCCGGCGTTCGAGCGGCACCAAAGAGGCCGGCCGCCGCCGCGACCGCCAGGATCATCGCCGCGCCGAGCCCGAGCGGCACGATACGCGCGAGCGCCTGCGGGGGCGGGAAGTGGTAGAAGCCGAAAGCAAGCGCCCCGGCGAGCGTGGCCAGGTAGACGGCCCACCCCTGGAGCGTAGCCCCATCGGGGATCTCCGGGGCCGTTTGCGCGTGGAAGGCATATCCCAGGCGTGCCAGAAGAGCCGTGAGCACCCCTCCGAGGGCCACGCCCAGGAGCGCATCGATGATACTGGCGGGGAAGAGGAGCACCGCCAGCGCCAGGGGAAGAACGCCCAGCGAGAGCAGCCCCACGGCGCCACAGATCGCCGTGAGCTGGAGCGCGGCCGGCGCCGGCTCGCGCGAGGCCATCACCACGCGCGCGCGGAGGTGATGCAACAGCGCCACCGCCATGAGGGCACCTGCCGCCCCCAGAAGGTAGCCACGCCCGAGCGCCTGCCCGGATGACCAGGGCGCGTGTGCCGGCAGTGTGGCCAGAAACAACACCAGCGCGACGGCAGCACCCGTCACGAGGAGGAGCCTCGTCGTCGCGCGCTCCGCATCGCCGTCCTCGGCCGCCGTGCCTGGCAGGGGGAGCCAGAAGCCCGGAACAAGCACAGCGAAGGAGAGACCAGCGAGGGACACACCGAGCACGACCCAGGCAAGGGCAGCATCCATGGCAGAGCCTTCCTCTAGCTGCCTGACTCCGCGAACCGCCCTGCCCGGACCAGGCCGGGCGACCGCAGCTTCCCTCCGCGGTCCGGCAGCCAGTGCATCACCCGGATCATTATACACCCGGCTGGGGGAGGTGGCAAGGAGGACCGCGCGCTGTCGCCGCTGCCGGGATTCCGAGAGAAGGAGTCCGGTCTGGACACAGAGAAACCCGGCTCCAGTGCGCGGACCTCTCCATCCGTGTCCGTTGCCTTGATCCGTGGTATCGGCGCGCTGCAGGCAGGAATCTGCGTGGTGAGGTGCGTACTAGTTAGGGACGAGAGCGCCCCGACGAGGGAGCTTCAAGCACGTCACTGATTTTAGGAGGGTGTTTCCATGCCGAAAATCACATTCATCGGCGCCGGGAGTTTGGGCTTCACCCGCAACCTCGTGCGCGACATTCTCACCTTCCCGGCGCTATCAGGCTCCACGCTGAGCCTGATGGATATCGACGAAGAGCGCCTGGAGTTCGCGCGGACCGCCGTCCAGCGGATCGTCGATGCCGGCAACTATCCGGCCAAGGTCGAGGCGACGCTCGACCGGCGCAAGGCCCTCGAGGGCGCAGATGCGGTCCTCTGCACCATCCTTGCTGCGCCCGTCTCGGTGTGGCGCCACGACGTCGAGATCCCGAAGAAGTACGGGGTAGACATCAACGTGGGCGACACCCGCGGCCCCGCCGGCGTCTTCCGCGCTCTGCGCACCATCCCGGTGATGCTCGACATCTGCCGCGACATGGAGGAGCTCTGCCCCGACGCCATCTTCCTCAACTACACGAACCCGATGGCGATGCTCTGCCGCGCCATCCAGAGCGAGACGAAGATCCGCAGCACCGGCCTCTGCCACAGCGTGCAGGGCACGGCGGCGATGCTTGCCAAGTGGATCGGGGCTCCGATGGAGGAGGTGACCTACCTCTGCGCGGGCATCAACCACCAGTCGTTCTACCTTGAGTTCAAGTGGAAAGGGCAGGATGCCTATCCCCTCCTTCGCAAGGCGATGGAGAACCCCGAGATCTACAACCACGAGATCGTGCGCAACGAGATGTTCAAGCACCTCGGCTACTACGTCACCGAGTCGAGCGGGCACAACTCGGAGTACAACGCCTGGTTCCGCAAGCGCCCAGATTTGATCGAGAAGTATTGCACCCACGGAACCGGCTGGAATCCCGGCGTCCATGCCTACATCCTCAACTACTACATGTCGCGCGAGGACACGTGGAAGGAAGAGACCAAGGCGTGGCTAGCCAAGAAGGAGCCGATCAACCTGGAGCGCGGGCGGGAGTATGCCGCCTCGATCATCAACGCGGTGTGCGGCGACGGCACGATCTTCCACTTCAACGGAAACGTGCGCAACTTCGGCCTGATCGATAACCTGCCGGAGGGATGCTGCGTGGAGGTGCCGATCTACGCCGACCGGCGCGGGTTCAACCCGGTGCACGTCGGACCGCTCCCGCCGCAGTGCGCCGCACTCGTCAACATCAGCGCGAACAACGAGGAGATGGCCGTCGAAGGCGCGCTCTCCGGCGATCCCCGCCTCGTCTTCCACTCCATCTGCTACGATCCGCTCACCTCGGCGGTCCTCTCGCTGGAGGAGATCCGCTCGATGGTCAAGGAGATGTTCGAGGTCAACCGCGACTACCTGCCGCAGTTCAAGAGCATCGACTTCTGAGCGTCGCTTCGGGATGGGAGGCGCCTGCGCCTCCCATCCCGGGTAAGGTCTGCTGCCATGCATCCTGTTCCGCCCCTGCTCGATCCCCTCGCGAGCGTCGTCGCGCACAGCCCCGCGCAGACGCGCGCCTACCTGGGCAGTCCCAGCATCGTCCGCCTGCCGGACGCCAGCCTGGTTGTCTCGCACGACTTCTTCGGGCCCGGCGCGCCCCATGATCACTATGGGCGCGAGTACCTCACGCACGTCTACCGCTCCGCAGATGAGGGGGCACACTGGGAGCGGATTGCCGAGATCCCCGGGGCATTCTGGTCCTCTCTCTTCCTGCACCGCGGCGCGCTCTACCTCCTGGGATGCACCGCCGAATACGGCGATATCGCCATCCGCCGCTCCGACGACGGCGGGCGCACGTGGACCACGCCCTCGGACGAGCGCACCGGTCTCCTCTTCCCCGGCGGGCCCGGGCGCGAGAACCCGAACTACCACTGTGCCCCCGTGCCGGTGCTCCTCCACGGCGGGCGGCTCTGGCGCGCGTTCGAGGACTGCCGTGATACCCGGTGGGGTTCTGGCTTCCAATCGCTTGTTATCTCCGCGCCCGAGGATGCCGACCTCCTGGATGCCCGGCAGTGGCGCATGACCAACAAGCTGCCTTACGATAAAGAAACCGACCCGCCCTCCTTCGACCGCGACGGCAAGTGCGGCTGGCTCGAGGGAAACGTCGTCGCCGGCCCCGATGGCCGGCTATGGAACATCTTGCGCGTCCACAGCATGACCCCCGAAGGCCACGCCGCGATGGTCGCGCTCGACCCGGAAACGCACACGCTCACGTTCGACCCTGAAACCGGGTTCATCGACTTCCCGGGCGGCATGACCAAGTTCACCATCCGCTACGACCCGGTTTCCAGGCGCTACTGGACCCTCTCGAATAACGTCACCAACCCAGAGAACCCGAGCCAGCGCTCCGTGCTCAGCCTGCACTCGTCCGCCGACCTCCGCCACTGGAAGCACGAGCGCACCCTGCTCGACAACTCCCTCCTGCCCGACCCGGAGCCGGAGAGGCAGGTGGGCTTCCAGTACGTGGATTGGCAGTTCGACGGCGATGACCTGGTCGTCGCGGTGCGCACCGCCTTCCAGGGCGCCCACAACTTCCACGACTCGAACTACATCGTCTTCCAGCGCGTGCCCCGCTTCCGTGGCTGATTTGGCGTCGCCACCCACCCAATAGCGCTGCTGCCACCCGCACCCCGCGCCCCCCGGCGGTTCCCACCCGCGGGAGGGCGCGGCTGGCCGCATGAACCGATTGCCCGCACTCCCCCATCCCTGTCCGTCTCCTGCATCCGTGGTATCGACGCCGGCCGCGGACAATTCCCTCTTCAACCCCTTGACTCCCACCCGGCTGGCGGTGTATAATTGCGCTATACGGAAACCAATTTCACAATGCGAAAATGATACAGGTCATCCGACGAGCACTTGATATTCTGGAGTGTGTGGCGAACGCCCCGGAGACGCCCAAGGGGTTGGGCGAGATCGCAGAACGGGTGGGGCTGAACGCCGCGACGTGCGCGCGCATCCTGCAGACCCTGGTCGCCGCAGGCTACGTGGAGCAGCTTGGTCCGAGGAAGGGCTACCGGCTGGGGCCGATGGCCTACGCGCTGGCGGCCCAGGGGCCTTATCGGAAGGATCTGGTCCACGTCGCCCAGCCGGTCCTGGAGCGCCTGGCGGGGGAAACTCAAGAGACCGTGCTCCTGGCCGTGCTCCATCAGGGCCGGCGGGTGACCCTGTGCGAGGTAGAGGGGACGCAGATCGTCCAGGTGCGCTCGGACCGGCTCCAGCTGTATGACCCGCTCCGCACGGCGACGGGGAGGCTCCTACTGGCCTATCTCGATGACACCCGCCGCAAGAGCTGCCTGGAGACGAGTGAGACCTACGCCACCGCGCCTGTAAGCACGCGAGAGCAGATGGAGGCGGAGCTTGTGCAGGCCCGCCGCGATGGGCGCGTCATCCGGACCAGCGAGGGCCATGTCGTCGGAATTGCCTATCCGGTGTGGGAGGGAGAGACGGTTGCCGCGGCTCTGGGGCTTCACCTGCCGGAGCACCGGTTCACCGGCGAGCACCGGGACCGGGTTCTGGAGGCGATGGAGAGGGCAGCCCGAGAGATGAGCGAGCGCGTGAGGGCCAGGCGCCCGGCCTGAGCCGGAAGGCGCGGCAACGGCGCGCCGTCACCCGCGGCGGCACGCCACATTCCAAAAGGAGGAGATCACACCTCATGAACGCACAGGAGTTGAAACGCTACGCCCGCGAGAAGGGCGCGGATCTGGTGGGCATCGCGCCCATCGCGCGCTTCGAGAGCCTGCGCCCCGAGCGCAGCCCGATCTCGATCTTCCCGGAATGCCGGTCGGTCATCGTGCTGGGCCGGCGCATTCTGCGCGGCGCCCTGCGCGGCGTGGAGGAAGGCACCAACTTCAACAGCACCTACGGCATGTTCGGCTTCCGGTGGCTGGAGGACAACTTCCTCTCGCGCACCACCTACGACGTCACCTGCCACATCGAGTCGCACGGCTTCGAGGCCGTGCCCCTCTTCGGCTATGCCCCCGATGGGATGCCGGTCGGACACCCGGTCGCCGAGGGCAAGCCCGCGCCGAATGTCATCGTGGACCTCGACTTCGCCGCGCAGGCCGCCGGCCTGGGCGAGATCGGCCTGGGCGGATTCTTCCTCACGCCTGAATATGGACCGCGGCAGCGCTTCGCGCTCATCCTCACCGACTGCGTCCTGGAGCCGGACCCGGTGATCGAGAAGCGGCTCTGCGGCGATTGCGGCGCGTGCGCGGATGCCTGCCCGTTCGGCGCCATCGATGTGGAGAAGAAGGTGATCGCCGGCGTGCCGGGCCACCAGATGGAGGTCGCCACGATCGATTACCGCGTTTGTCGCTCCTGCCCCAACGGCGCAATGGCCGGACCGGGGCGCGGTGACCGCCCGGACCGGGGGGCCGCTGCATGCGCGCGCGCCTGCGTTGTGCGCCTGGAAGAGGCTGGCAAGCTGGCCAACAAGTTCGAGAACCGCTTCCGGAAGCGTAAGCCGTGGGCGCTCGACCTGTTCCACCGGCCCATCGGCGCGGACGAGGCGGGCAATCCGGCCTACCTTGGTTGCGCCGCGAGAGCCGACGCGCGAGAGAAGTAGATTCCGACCGTTCAGGGATCGGGCCCGAGGGCGCTGGCCGGCCTGCCAGCCCGGCGCGAGGACCCCGATCCGGAGGAGAAAGCCGTGAAGCTGACGGCAGCAATGGTCAAGGAGGCGGCGTTTCACGCGGGCGCCGGCGACGTGGGCATCGCCAACATCGAGCGCTTCGCCAACGCGCCGCGCCAGATGCACCCGAAAAACATCTTCCCGGACTGCCGCTCCGTGATCACCATCGTCCAGCCGATCCCGCGCGGGTCGTACCGCGGGATCACCGAGGGCACGCACTGGGCAAACTACACCTTCTATTCCTACAACAAGCTCAACACGCTCTTCCGACCGGCGGTCACCTATGAGACGGCGTGCTTCATCGAGGACCACGGTTGGGAGGCGGTGCCGCTCTACCCGGGGGTGCCCGAGCGAACCGGATCGCGCCCGCCCGTGGCGCCCGACCGCCCGGCGCCCGACGTGAATATCCAGGTGCGCATCGCCGCCGTGGCATGCGGCGTGGGCGAGATCGGTTGGTCCAAAGTCCTCCTCACGAAGAAGTTCGGGCCGCGCGTGCGCATCGGGACCATCCTCACCGACGCCGAGCTAGAGCCAGACCCGCTCCCGGAGCCTTCGCTGTGCAACCGGTGCATGCGCTGCGCCAAGGAGTGCCCCGGCGGGGCGATCCCCCTCCCCGGCGAGCGCCCCACCATCAAGATCCAGATCGAGGATAAGTGCTACGAGTGGGGCGACGTGCATATGGGCCGGTGCACCCTGACGCACCACGGTCTCAACTGGGAGGCATCGCCCTTCCTCAAGAAGTCGCTCCCAGGGCTGGACCTCCATGTGCGCGAGAGCACGCTCTCCGAGGAAGCCGCCTACAAGATGACCTACTCGCTGGGCCAGGCGGCCTGGGCGCCCTCGGCGGGGTTCCCGGAGAACTCCGTCATTCCCTACTACCGCCAGATTCTCAGCCACACCGGGTATTTCGCCGTATGCGGCGCGAAGGGCTGCATCCGCGCGTGCATGTCCCATCTGGAAAAGCGGGGCGTCATTGAACAGTCTGAGTTCCCAACGCCCGTCTTCCCGGAGCGGCCGTGGAAGCTGCCCCCACCGGAGGAAGACGAGACAGGCGGTGTCGCCGAGGGGAAGTTCCCAGAGTTGTACAACCGCCCTGACCCGAACCCCGGCGGCTGGGAGTAACCGGGAATCTCTTCGCCGCATCCATTCGCGTGGGCCAGCAGGAGCACGGAGCTGCTGGCCCACACGCGATACTTCCCCCTCCCGGCCCCACCATCCCGGGTGGCTCAGGTGGCAGGACGCCCCATACACGCCGGCGCATTCCAGGCAGGCTTGGGCGCGGGTCATGGCGAATCTTCCCTCATTGCCCGACATCGGGAAAGTCTGGCCGCGGGGAGGACGAGACGCCGGCCACTGGCTGGAGCATACCCGTCCTTCTCGCGAGGGTAGAGAAGATGCGTGAACTCGCTCCCATCGCACTACACGAAACAGAAACCGCCTTCCACCTCAGCGGAGGCACGTGGGAATGCTCGCTTTCCAAAGTGACGGGGCTCCTGGAGCGCGCCGCCACCCGGGGCGACCACTGGCTCGCCACCCCGCTCCCGGACCTGTGGGCCTCCGAAGCCGTGGATCCGCGCGCGGACCGCTTCCAGGCGCGCCATGCCACCGCCCAGGTCCGCCTCGTCTCCGTCGAGGCCAGCCGGGTGATCCTCGAGAGCGTGGGCGGCTTCGCGAAGGTCGACGGCTCCGCCATCCCTCTCGCGCGCCGGCTCCGCTTCACGTTCGACGCCGATGGCACCGTGCAAGTGGACGTGAGCGTTGAGGCCCGGGGGGCGCTCCTCCTCCGCTGGCTTTCCCTCGGGCAGAACGAGGTGGATCCCGCCTCGTGCCGCTTTCTCGCTCACGAGGGGGATGCCGCAGAAGGCTTCGCCACAGCGCGGCCCGCATGCCACGCGGTTGGCGAGGGCGACCTGGATCTCGGCGGGCGCTTCATTCCCTGGATCCATTTCGGGAACGACCGGGGTGGGTTCGAGGTCGTCTTTCCCCATTCCGACCGGGTCTCGTGGGGCTGGACCGACACCAGCCCCTATCCCACGGGCGACCCTCTGGGCCGCGCCGGCGAGGGAATGGTGATCCGCGTCGCGTCGGGCCGGCCCTCGTGGGAAGCATTCGCGATCCGCAACCTGCGCACCCCCGTGGACGAGGGATGGAAGTGGAGCGACACCTTCTATCTCTCGCTCCTCCCGGGCGCCATGTCCGATCCGCGCGCGAACGACCTGCGCGTCTGGTGGCTCGGCCCGCACCAGTACCGCAGCGGTTGGCATCCGCCCGATGAGAAGAGCATCGCCGCGTGGGCCGCGGCGGGCGCCAACCTGGTGATCGGCGGCGCCAACTGGCGCTCCGGCGATTACTCGCATCCGGAGCGCCCGGCCGATCTCGACCGGTTCATTGAGCTATGCCACCGCTACGGGATGCGCGTGCTCCCCTATGTGACGTTCACCGACCTGGAGTTTGGCACGCCCGCGTTCGCGGCGCACGCGGAAGAGTGGCGGATCGAGCCGGTAGCGGAGTTCAACTACCGCAGCCACCTGATGTGCTACGGCGCCGAGGGTTGGCAGGAGCACTGGGAGCGTGAGGTAAGCGCCGCGTGGGAGCGTCACGCCTTCGACGGTCTCTATATCGACTTCTGGGCCGGGCGCCTCCTCTGCCGAAACGAGCGCCACGGCTGCGCCGGGCCCTACGGGCGGTGCACCGCGCCCGGCCTGCGGCGAATGGCCCGGCATGCCGCCGATCTCGTCCGGAAGCGCCAGGGGCTGATCATCGTCAACACCAACATCCTGCCCCTGGGCATGCTCAACAGCAGCTTCGACGCGCGCTTGCTCGGCGAGTGGCGCGACCCCGAGGAGGCCGATCCCCTCTCTCAGCGTGTCTTCTACAACGCCCACCGCTTCGGATGCGCGAACCTGCTTCTGACGGGAAAGCTGCAGAGCATCGACGAGCGCGCGCTTGCGCTTACGGAGGCCTACCAGGGAACGCCGGTTCTGAGTGGCGGGCGCACGCCGGACGAGCGTGACCTGCTCTCCCGCCGGGCGCGGCTACTCGCCTCGTTTGGAGTGGGCGCGGCACATGCCGAGAACGCGTTCGAGCTGCCGCCGCTGCCGGGCGCGCCGGGCGTGCGCGCCAGCATCTACCGGCGTCACGACCGCGACGAGTGCCTTGTCACCCTCTCCAATCCGGGCGCCGAGGACGTTCGCGTGCCACTCACCGCGCTCGTGCCGCTCTGTGGGCCACTTGCCGGCCGCATGGTCGTCTGCGTGGAGGCAACACGCGTCTTCACCGCGAGTGAGCTCTCCACTGGCGAAGGCCCCTACCCCTCGGTAGACGTGCCTGCTGGCAGCCTGCGCACGCTCTGGATCCGCCCGGATCCTGGAGCTCCCTGCCTGATCTACGCGCTCACCGGCCGCGAGCGGCCATCCGCCGAGTGGTCGCAAGAAGACCACGCTCTCTCATTCATGATTGAGCACCCGTCGCTTTCGACCGCAGAGGTGCTCCTCGCCGGTCCGGAACCGATCGGGATTGCCGGTGACGCGGCGGTTGAGTTCCAGGTGGGGATCGGGTGCGTGCGCGCGGAGGTGCCGTGCAACGTCCCCGTGGTGGCAAGCTACCCGCCGCCGCGCCTGGCCCAGCTGAAGATGCGGTTCACGCGCTTCGACCGGCTGCCCGAGGCGCGCCTGCCCGAGGGGTATGAAGTGCGCGCCTACCGCCCCGGCGACGAGGCCGCCTGGGCGGCGATCCTCAACGCCACCGAAAGCCTGGGCAAATGGGACGTCGCTCGCGTGGTCCGCCTGCTGCAAGGCCAGCGTCACGCCGTGCCCGAGGGAACCTTCTTCGTCACGTGGAAAGGCCTGCCCGTGGCAACGGCGACCACCGTGATCGGCCCGGGCAATCTCCTGCCCGAGGTAGGCTGGGTGGGCGTCGTACCCGCGCACCAGGGGCACCGGCTGGCCTTCCATGTCTGCCTGGCGGTCCTTCGCTACATGCGCGACCGTGGTTTCCAGGAGACTTACCTGTTGACCGACGATTTCCGCCTGCCTGCCATCAAGACCTACCTGCGCCTCGGCTTCGAGCCGGAGATCGCGGATCCGAGCCACCCCGCCCGCTGGCAGCGCATCCTCTCCGAGATCGGCTGACGCAGTGAAAACAGGCGTCAGGTAAGGTAAGCGCTCAGGAAGTTGTGGTAGACGCGCGCGAGCTCCGTGCTCTCCATGCCTGGGAAGGCCGCGGGCATCACGGTCAGGTAGCCGTCAAAGCCGATGCGCTTCAGGCCCCGGAAGAGCGAGTCGAAATCGACGCCGTCGGGGTCGCCCGGAAGGCATAGCGCGTACTTGCGTCCATTGAGCGTGATCACCTCCGGGCCCTCCGCATCCGCGGGCATCGGCTTGTGATTCTGGATTGAGACGGCGATGATGTAGGGAGCCAGACGCTCGATCTCGGTCTCGGCGTGCTTCTCCTGCCCGGCGATGATCAGGTGCGACGCCTCGAACGCCAGCCCAAAGTTCGGATGATCGATTCGAGGCAGGTAGATCTCGCAACGCTCCGTGGTATCGAGAAGCGTGCCGTTATGGAGCTGCGCCCCCGTCTTCACCCCGCGCTCCGCGGCATAGTCGGCAATCCGGCGGATCCAGGGGATCGACTGTTCACTGTTGGGGCTGACGCGCACATAGAGGGCGCCGATCGCCGAGGCAATATCCACCACGCGCTCGGCCCGGCGAAGCGATTCCGGATCGGAGATCCCAGGCGCGGTGAGGAAGGTGCAACACACCCCGTGCTTCTCCAGCGCCGCGCGCGCCTCATCGACCGCCGCGGCGGGGGACGTCTCATCGAGATGGCCGCGGCGGATCTCAACGCCGTCGTAGCCCACCTCGCGGGCAAAGGCGATGAACTCCGGCAGGCTCATCGAGAACCCGCCTGGGATCATGAACTGGCGTGCGGAAAGCGCGAGCTTCATTGCGACCTCCGTATGGCGCGGCGAGGGTCCTGGTCTGGCTGCTCCACACCAGCGGTAATCCGCCACGCGCCCTGCCATCCTGTTCGCTCTCCCGCGCCATTCTCCTGCCCCCCGCCAAGCCTAGGCATGAACCCATCAGGGGGAGCCAACGCGTTGGGGAGGAAGGCACCCCTTTGCACCGAACCTATTCTGGAGGATAGAGCTTGCGCCTGGCGCCGCCGGGAACCTCGCATCGTATCGGCGCGCCGGACGCGCCCGGCTCGGCTCTCTCTAGAGGAGGCTATCATGCGCTTCGTTACCATCGGTTTCGCGCACGGGCACATCGACGCCGCCGTGCAGGGCTTCCGGAAGCTGCCCGGATTGGAGTTGGTCGGCATCGCCGACGTGAATTCCGAGCGCTTGGCTGACCGGCAGGCGAAGCTTGGCGTGCCCGCCTTCTCCGATTACCGGGAGATGCTCGACACCCTGAAGCCAGACTTTGCGGCGGTGTGCCCGGCAAACGCCGATAAGGCCGCGGTCATCGTGGAATGCGCAAAACGAGGCGTGCATGTCTTTGCCGATAAGCCGCTGGTCACGCGCATGCCGCAATTGACGCAGGTAGAGCAGGCAGTGCAGGCCTCGGGGATCGAGGCATGGGCCTACTTGGAGCTGCGCTACAGCCCCTACGGCTACACGATCAAGAAACGCATCGAAGCCGGAGAGATCGGCGAGGTGGTCAGCGTCTACGCGACCGGGCCGCACAAGCTCAATCTCCCCTCGCGCACCCCGGAGATGCTGGACGCCGACCGCAACGGCGGCTGCCTGGTAGATCTCGGCTGCCATGATATAGACCTGGCACGGTGGTTCACCCGGCGCGAGCCAATCGAGGTGACCGCCTATCTCAGCAAGCGCCGCTTCCTCCAGCTCGACAACTTCTGGGATACCGCGCAGGCCTTCTTCCGCTTCGAGGGCGACATCTCCGTGTACATCGAGCCAAGCTGGCTGCAGCCGGACGCTTCCCGATTCTGGGGTGACATCCGCATCACGGTGGTCGGCACGCTTGGCACGCTCGAGTACCGCACCTGCGATAGCTCGCTGATGCTGGTCACCGTGGAGAGCGGCGAACAGGCGATCGTGGCAGAACCCGCGCCCGTGGGCATCCTGCAGGATTTCGTCGCTACGATCCGGGGCCGAGGGAGTGGCATCCTCTCGACTGCCGAGACAATCGCCTCGATGCGCGCCATTCTCGTTGCCCATGAGGCGGCGGTTTCCGGAGCCCGGCTCACCCTGCGGTGAGTCGTCTCGCCGGCGCGGATCCGCCCCCCCGGGCCAGCCACGGAGAAGCCGGCCTGACCGTTGTCCATTGGAGCATGATCCAGAAAGGGCTCGGCAAGAGCCCCCGGAAAAGGAAGGGCATGAAAGTACACCTATCATCTCTGCTTGCAGCCATGCTTCTCGCGCTCGCCACGCCTGCCTTCTCTCAGGAGTGGCGCGAAGGCTTTGAGGGAGGCGTGGGCAGCGTATCCTCTTACCATGCCGATGCGCCTACGGTGACGCCTGTCGCCGTTGAGGGTGATGCCGCTGAAGGGAAGCGCTTCCTCCGCGCGGCGCTTCCTGGCAAGCGCGCGCTGGAGGGGGTTCGGATCCGCGCCACCGGCCTGGAGGGCGGGCGTCTGGCCACGGTCACCGCGAAGGTGCGTGGCCAGGGCGAGGTGTGGCTCTGCCTCATTGCCCGGAACGGCTGGCTCTATGCGCCTCAGACGCAACGCCTCACCGGGCAGTGGCAGGAGATCTCGCTGAGCAAGGTGATTCCCGCGGCGGACAACGGCCTCGGCATCCACTTCTTGAGTAAGACGGTTCAGACGGACGCGGTCTTCGAGGTGGATGACATCCGCGTCACCCAGGCGCCCGCGCCCAAGGTGTATGACGCGGAAGTCGGCCCCTGGCGCTTCGAAGCCGAGGCACACGCTCAGCGGCCGCGCCAGGTGGCCGACCTCCAAGCCGCCTCCGGAGGCAAGGTGGTCCGGGATCCGCTCTACATCGCCCTCGAGGGGCTCCCCTTCCCGCGAACGTCCCGGCCTGTCCACGTCTACGTGAAGGTCCAGCCTGGTGCCCCCGATGAGGACTACCGCCTGATCACCAACCAGGGCGGGGTGACGCAGACTCTGGCGAGCGTGAAGCCGGGCAAGCCAGGGCAGTGGCAGTGGCTGCGCTTTGCCCCGGTGACCGCGGGCGAGGCGGGCGATACCTTCGGGATCTCCTGCTGGCGCAAGGCCGGCGCCCCGGAAGCGGCGGCGATTGATGCCGTGGTCCTCAGCACGAAGGCTGATCTCGATGATGCCGCGCTCGACCGGGCCCCGCTCCTCCTTGGCGACCGCCCGCTCGCCGTCGTCTCTCGCGCAAAGGCCGCGCCCAAGATTGATGGCGTCGCGGATGATCCCTGCTGGGCGAGCAGCGTCGCGTGTACCGGGTTCCTGGTCGGCAGGTCGCTCGCGCCGGCAAGCGCGCCCACGACGGTCCGGCTCTGCTGGGACGACACGCGCCTCTACCTCCTCTTCGAGTGCGAGGAGCCGATCCTGAACGTGGCGATGCAGCGCCGGCACGAGTTCCTGGCGAAGATCACGGAGCGCGATGGCCGGGTGTATGACGACGACGCCGTGATCGCCCTCCTGGATCCATCAAACACCGGGAAGCAGGTGTTCGACTTCACCATCAACGCCCTCGGCACAATCGCCGATGCACGCTGCCCTGGGCCTGACCTGTGGGCGACGCGCGACATCACCTGGAACTCCGGGGCCGTGGCGAAGGGCACCATCGGCGCCAACTCCTGGAGCGTGGAGCTCGCCATACCGTTCGCGGATCTCGGCCAGACGCCGCGCCCCGGCGATGTCTGGCAGGCGTGCCTGGGCCGCATCGCGAAGGCGCGCAAAGAGACGACCTCGTGGAACCCATCCAACCGCGGCTTCCACGACCCCTATGCCCTCGGACGCCTGGTTTTCGCGGGCGAGACGCCCGGCGTCGTCATGGCCACGCCGGAGGCCATCCAACCCGGGCGGAACACCGCAACCGCGGAGTTCCCGGCCGCTCCTGAGGGGACACGAGGCGCCTATCTCTTCTGGAACACCCGCTCTCCTGCGGCCAACCGACACATCCTGGCGTTCGGCGACCTGGCCAAGGCCCCGGCCCGGCTCGCGTGCCCGCTCGATATCAAAGAAGATGCCGAGCTCGAGGTCGCGCTTGGGGTGCTGGATGCCGCGACGCTCCAGCCGCTCTACCTGACGCCGGCGGTGAAACGCGCCGTGCGCTCTACGATGGCGACGCTCACGCTCGCGTGTGATGGCCCCTACGAGGTGCTGGTCAACGATGAAGTGGTGGCGCAGGGCCCGGCATCGGCCGGCACTGAACCGATCCAGATACCTCTGAAGAAGGGCCCGAACGTCTTTGCGCTGCGACTCGAGAAGGGCACGGCGGCCATGCGTCTGGAAGCCCCCGGCTGGAAGGGCGAAGCCGTCCGGTGGCGGATGGCACCCGCGAGCACCCGCGACGCCACCCTGGCCACGACCGATGACAGCACCTGGGCCATCGCCCCGAAAGCGGGCGATCATCCGAAGCTGGGCGCCGTGCTCGGCGATCCCGGGAAGCCGGTCATCCTCCGGCACACGCTCCTGTGGGAGAAGACGCGCACCTGGCCCACGCCGTCTCCGGCGCTCTACATCGCCCGAGATAGCGCACAGCACCTCACGTTCATCGCGGATGGCCTTCCCGGACGGAAGCTGGTGGACTGGAGCGTCACCCTCGCGGTGCCGCCCGCGTTCGAGATCCTCGGCGCGACCGGCTACTACGGCGAGCGGGATCCGCAGCCCATTTTCCGCTGCACCCAGCTCGGCGAGCGCGAGGTGGACGGCAAGAAGATGCGGCTGGCGCGGATCACCGCGGATAAGCCGGTCCTCTCTGGCCGGCACTACATCATGTCGCTCTTCAACGCCTTCGTCCGCACGCGCCCGGGCGCTTCCCTGGAAGGGAACGAGACGCGCTTCCTCTATTGGAGCGAGGCAAACGACGGCACCGTTACCGAGCCTGTCCAGGAGATTCCGGTGCGCATCCTACCCCCACTGAAGGGGAAGCAGCCGAAGCAGCTCGTCTGGCAGCTGTGGGGCTCGTTCTTCGGCAACATGGACGACCCGGCGATGCGCGAGGAGACGCTGCGCACGGCGCAGGCCGCCGGCTTCAACGATATCGTCTCCGGCAGCCGGTGGACCAGCGACAACGCGCCCCGCTTCGGCATGACGCATACCTTGGGCATCAAATTCCAGTCCTGGTCGATCAACCTGGGGCCCTACCTGGAGGCCCACCCGAACGAGTGTCTCATCGATCGCGAGGGCAAGCCGAGCAAGAGTCTCCTCTGCACCACACTCCTTCTCGATCAATCCTGGCCCGCGGTCGAGGCCGCGCTGAAGGAGCGGCTGGACGAGGCCCGTCCGCACATCGTGGACTACGACTTCGAGTACAACCCCTTTGATGGGCCGCACTCCTGCTACTGCCAGCGCTGCCTGAAGGCGTTCCGCGAGTTCGCGCGCATCCCGGCGGAGACGCCGCTCGATGCCGCCACGATCAAGGAGAAGCACGACGAGGCCTGGACCGACTTTATGGCGCGCCGCGTCGCGCAGGTCTTCGCGAAGCTGAAGGACGGCGTCCGCCGGGTGGCTCCCGGCACAAAACTGAGCGCCTACAGCGGCTACCAGACGCCGGACAACCCGCGCACCTACGGTGTCAACTGGGCCTACTTCGGCGAGCTGAAAGCCGCCGACCGGGCCGGATGCGGCTACGGCCGGCCGGTGGAGCATATCCCCGGGACGATCCAGGCGCTCAATGGGATCCCGGTCCTCTTCGGCGCCCTGATGACCCCCTACGACACGAGTATAACCGCGCCACAGGTGCCGATTCCCAAGGCGCGCCTGCTTCGCCGCTCGCTCGACTCGACCGGAGGCGTGCTGGTCTATGACCGCCTCCCCATGGACGGGCGTACGTGGCTGGCCGTCGCGGAAACCACGCGGCTCGTCGCTGAGTTCGAACCACTCTTCCTGACCGGGAAGCGCAGCGCCTTGCAGGGGCACGACCCCGCCGTCGTACAACTCCTCAGCGATGGCAAGACGACGCTCGTCTGCGCCATGAACGACTCGAGCGCATCGGTCGAGCGACGCATCACCCTGCCCGCGGACGCCGGCGACGGCACCGAGTTCTACTCGGGCAAGAAGGTGAAGGCCGGTGAGACCGTCGCCTGCGCCTTGGCCCCCGGCGAGGCAGCCGTCTACGTTCTGAAGCGGTAGGACCGCGCGGCTCGTTCCGCAGCCCTCTTCCGGGTGCCGGCGTCGTCGGCACCCGGACTGAGATTCCGACACAAGGCATCGGTCCTGGGCACGGGGGCTCCCGGCTCCAATGCCCGGCTGCCGAAGATGGGACGAGGTGCGGGCTCGTCGGCGTGAGACAGGCGCAACCTTAGAGGAGAAATCTGTCGCGAGAAGATGCGGCGGAACGCGGGTCAGGAGCGGACTCTGGCGGCCAGTTCCTCGCGAGAGTGTATCCCCAGCTTGCGGAAGACGCGCTGGAGGTGCGCCTTGACGGTGTTCTCGCTCATCGATAGCCGGGCAGCAATGCCCTGGTTCGAGAGCCCCTCCGCGGCCAGAAGGGAGACCCGACCCTCCGTGGGCGTCAACACGCGGTCTGGATCGATCTCTCTGAGGGCAAGCTGGTGCTGATCGGCGGCCGCCGCGCGGGTCATGATGGCGGGAACGAGGTTGGGGTCGACAAACGCTTTGCCGCTGGCGATTGCTTCGAGGGCCTGCACCAGCATGCTCCAGGTGGCGGACTTGGTGACATACCCCGAGGCGATGCCCACCGAATCGAGGAGGGCTTCGTCATCGGGGAAGCCGGTCAGAAACAGTACCTGGCAGCTCGGCAGACGTTCCTTGATGCGCTTGGCGCACTCAGCGCCATTCATCCGCGGCATCCGAAAATCGATGATTGCCACATCGGGCTTGGCCTTGTCCAGGATCGCCAGGGCCTGCTCGCCATCGCTCACGGAGCCGACCACTTCATACCCGGGAATCGCCTCCAGGCGCGCTTGCAGCGCGTCCCGGACGAGGTCGTGGTCATCAATGATAAGCAGTCGCATGATCATCTACGGACGGCGGAACCGCTCGCCTGAAAGTCCTCTCCCCGTCAAGGAGAGGCTACGATCCCTATCACCTTGGCGTTCTCTGCGGCCTCTCCGCCCGCCCACACGGCCGCAAGGTCCCTCATCAAGTATACGCTACAACCTGGCAGGCGTCAAGCGGTTGCTCCGCGGCGTTGGGGGGAGCAGCAAAGCGTGCTGACTGCTGCTCGGTCGAAGACGACGGCGAGGGCCGCGCGGGCGCAATGCCCGCGCGGCCCTCTTTCACGCGCTCATCAGGATTACCAGCGAACCCCATCAATGTGGATGGAGCCGCTGTAGGTTCCCGAGTTGGTCATGATCTGCACGCCCAGAGTCTGGAGCGGCAGTGCAACCCCCGTAGGAACCTCGAGCTTCAGGTTCGTCCACCCCGACGTGAGCTGCGTGACTGGGCTCATCGCAACCCACTTCCGGGTGGCATCCTGGATGTAGAGGCGAGCAACCACGTTGCTGGCGTCCGAACCGCCTCGGATCGGCACGGTGATAGTGCACCCGCCAACCAGCGAAGCATCCGGCTTCACCAGGACGTACCCAGGAGTGGAAGCAGACGCGCCGTCCAGCCAGAAGCCGAGCGAGCGATTGCCTTCAGCAGCGACGTAGTCGGCATTCCAGATCTTCGTGCACCGCTCCAGGACGGTCCATCCCTGGGTGCCAGACTCGAAGCCGTAGCGCAGAGCTTCGCTGCTGCCGCCGCCGCTTCCACCGCCCTCTCCCGGATCGGTGATGACGCCATCCCAGCGGACATCATCGACGTAGATGCTGCCGGTGAAGGTGCTCGTGCTCGTCATGAACTGCAACCCCAGGTTCATCAGCGGGGTTTGCGCGGTGGCAGGCACCGTCACGGTGAGGCGGGTCCACGTCCGGGAACCGATCGAGGTGATCGGACCCGCAGCAACCCACTTCCCGGTGGCATCCTGGATATAGGCACGCCCGGTGACCATATTCTTCGACGAGTCGACGTAGACGTTGGCGGTCACGGTCGCCCCGGCGCCCAGGCTAGCGGGCGGCCGCACGCGGGCATACCCCGGCGAAGAGCTGGAGATCGCATTCGCGTAGAGACCGATCGAGCGGAAGCCCTCGTACTTGAAGTCAGTCGTGTTCCAGAGCTTCACGCAGCCCTCGAGGTTCTCCCAGCCCTGCGTGCCATCCTCGAAGTCATACTTCGTGGCATCCGTAGCCTTGGCCGTGGTGCCGGCCACTGGAGCGCTCAGGTCAGAGCGATTTCCGGCCGCATCGAAGGCCGCCACCTGGTAGGTGTAGGTCGTTCCCGCGGTCAGCCCGCTATCCTTGTAGGTCGTCGTGTTGACCGTCGCCACCTCGAGGTTGTTGCGGTAGAGGCGGTAGCCGGCCACGCCGACGTTGTCCGTCGAAGCGTTCCAGCGCACCGTGATTTCAGTGGCGCTGGTGGTCGAAGCGGTCAGCCCGGTCGGGGTCGACGGCTTCTGGGTGTCGGAAGGCGACGCGGTGGTCGTGGTGACCGCGGCGCTCTGCGACGACTCGTTCCCGGCGGCATCGATCGCGGAGACGCGGTAGGAGTATTGCGTCCCCGCCGCCAGGCCGGTATCCGTGTGCGACGTGTTCGCGGTCTGGGTGATGCGCGTGCCGTTGCGGTAGACGCGGTAGCCGGTGACACCCACGTTATCCGTCGCAGCATTCCACTTCAGAGCGATGGAGGACGTGCCCAGCGGCTGAGCCGTGAGCCCCGAAGGTGTAGACGGCGGCGTGGTGTCTCCCCCACCGCGGCCATACCAGTCGGCGATCACCTGAGCCATTGGCTTGTTGTTGATATCCATGCCCCGGTCGTTCGCGCCGCCGCGGTTGGGATCCACGTTCCAGGTCCACCAGAAGATTCCGGCCATCCAGGGCTCCTTATCGAAGACCTGGAAGGTGGCCTCGACGCAGTTCTTCGCGCCCGTCTGGTCCGTGCCCGACTGGACTTCCCACTCGGCGCCCGGGTTCCGGACGGTGTTGAAGCCGAGCTCGGTGAAGATCACCTTCTTGCCGAACTTCTGGGAGAGCGCCTTCATGTCGTCCACCCAGCGGTTGGTCTGGCCGTAGCTGTCGGTGTAGGAGTACCAGCCGGCCTTAGCCTGCTCCACCGTCGGGTTGTTCGCGCGGGTAATTGGGAAGTAGGCGTCCACGCCGATGTAGTCGAGGGCATCCCACCACTGCACCATATAGTACTCGCCCCACGACTTAGGCCCCCAGTTGGCCGCGTAGGTGAGCGGGCCCTTGTAGACGTTGCGGACGTCGGCGACGATGGAGCGCCAGTGTGAGGTGTAGCTCGAGCCGCTCATCGACTTGTACTCGCAGCCCACGCAGAACATCTCAACACCGAGCTCCGTGGCCATCCGCGCGTAGTGCAGGATGAAGTTTCGGTAGCTGGAGAACCACGCCGAGGCGCTCGACGGGGAGATGGAGCCGCGCCAGGCGCCGTCTCTCGGATCGACGTGCGGCTTGAGCATCACCTTCAGCCCGCGCGCATGCGCCTGCTGGATGATATGGCGCACCGATTCATCCGACGCGGTGCCTCCCCCGTTTTCGGCATAGATGGTCGTGGAGGATCGGTTCGACATGTACCAATGAGGCACAATCGCGATCCAGTTGCCCTTCAGATTGACGAGCTGATTGAGCGAAGTGATCGTGGATGACTTCAAATAGGCATCGTGCCACCACGACGCAAAAGTCATACCCTGGTGCCAATTGGCCACATCTGCCCGCGCGCCACTCGATCCAGCGAGAAGGCAGAGGCCAGCGCACAGCGCTAGCAACAGGTGCCTTGGTCGATGCATCAGTTGCTCCTTCCGGTTGAGGAAATCGAAGCGCCCCAGCTCTCCCCGCCGGGGAGTCCTCCCACGGCGGTCGATCCAAGATGCGCTCCTCTCTTCGGGCCGAGGAGGGGCTTCAAACCCCAGCCACCCGAACTGGCCCTTATCGCACTAATAGTTCGTACCCAAAGCATGTTCCTCCTTCCACCCTTTTTCGCTGCGCGCGGCTCTTTTTTGCCGAGAGTGGAGGAGGCGGTGTGGATTAGGAGCAAGCCGGGGCATTCCCGTGGGAATCCGGAAGGGATAGAACGCTCTCAGTAAACGCGCGCGTGCCCCGAGGACTCAGCCCCGGGGCACGCAGGCTGGTGTTGCTGGATTCCGGCGGCTACCAGCGCACATCGTCGACATAGAGGCTGCCCGTGTAGCTGCCGGTGTTGGCGCGAGTCATGACCTGCAGCCCGATGTTTTGGATCGGCGGTATGATCGAAGGAGGCACCGCCAGGGTCAGCGTCGCCCAGCTCCTGGGGGACAGCACGGAAGTCGGACTCATCGCGACCCACTTCCAGGTCGCGTCTTGCAGGTAGAGACGCACCACGACGTTGGTGTTGCTCGCGTCCAGGTAGGCTTGCATCATCACCGTGCCGCCTGCCCCCAGCGAGCCATCCGGTCGCGTGCGGACGTAGCCGGGCGTGGAGGCAGAGGCCCCTTCGAGCCACAGGGCGAGGGAGCGGGATCCTTCCGCGCTGACGGCACTGCTGCTCTCGATCCGGATGCACCTCTCGAGGCGCTCCCACCCCTCGGTGCCTGTCTCAAAACCGTAGCGTGGGGGATCTGGCTCCTGGCCGCCGGGCCCACCGTCCCAAAGGACGTCATCGACGTAGATGTTCCCGGTAAAGCTTCCCCCCAAGGCCATAAACTGCAGGCCCACATACCGGATCGGCACCGGCGTGCCCGGAGGCACCGTCACCGCCACCTGCGTCCACTCCCTCGACCGGTAGGCTGTCACGGGGCTCATCGCCACCCACCGCCACGCCGAGTCCTGAATATAGAGCCGCCCGTTCACGTTGGTGGCGGCGGAGTCTACATAGACATAGGCAGTCACCGTCTGCCCAGGGCCGAGTGTGGTGGGCGGCATGACGCGCGCGTACCCGGGGTTGCCGGAGGAGACCCCGCTCGCGAGCACACCGAGGGAGCGCGAGCCACTCCGCCTAATCTCGGTCGCACTCCAAGCCTGAGTGCAGCCCTGCAGGATCTCCCATCCCTGAATGCCGCCCTCAAAGTCGTAGCCGGTCACCCCGCCACCCGCCGGGGTGGTCGCGCTCGCCGCCGCGGAAAGCGCCGACTCATTCCCCGCAGCATCACTGGCGGAGACCCGATAGGTGTAGGTCAAACCCGGGGACAACCCGCTATCGATATAGACAGTCTCGGACGTCGTCCCCACCTGCGTGCCGTTGCGGTACACAGTATAGCCCGTGACGCCCACGTTATCGGTGGAGGGGCTCCAGGCCACGCGGACCATCGTGCTGTTGAGCGCCTGCGCCGTCACCCCGCCTGGTGGTGAGGGAGGCGTCGTGTCTCCCGGTTGAGGCGAGCTGCCAAACCACTCCTTGATAGTCGCCGCGGCGGGCTTGTTGTTGAGCGCCATCCCGGTGTTGTTGGGCCCACCGCCATTGGGGTCCGTGCGCCATTCCCACCAGAAACCGCCCACCATGTAGGGCCGATTCGCCCAGACCCGGAACGCCGCCTCGACGCAGTTCTGCTGCGCCTGCATGTCGGGAATGCTCTCGCCATCGGTATACCAGGGGTCGCCGGCCGTCGGGTTGCTGTTGTAGCCGATCTCCGTGAAGAGGATCTGCTTGCCGCCAAACCGGCTCGAGATCCCCTCCAGGTCACTCACCCAGTGTTCCATGGTACCCCAGGGGTTGAGGTAGTTCTCCCAGCCGGCCATCGCCATCTCGACCGTGGGATGAGGCTCTCCGGTGAGCGAAAAGTAGGCATTCACGCCGATGTAGTCCACGGCGTCCCACCATTCGATGCGCAGGTACTCCGCCCAGTTGCGGGGCCCCCAGTTTGCCGCGGCGGTCAGCTTCCCGGGATAGACGCCTCGCACATCTGCGACCAGCGACCGCCAGTTGGACGCATAGGGCGGACCGGTCATCGAGCGGAGCTCGTTGCTCATTGAGAAGAGCTCCACGCCTGTCTCCGCGGCGATGCGGGCATAGTGCAGAATGAAGGCGCGATAGCTCTCAAACCACGCGGATGGACTCGTCGGCGTGATGCTACCCCGCCAGACGCCATCCTTCGGATCCACGTGTGGTTTGAGCATCACCTTCAGCCCGCGCGCGTGCGCCTGCTGGATGATATACCGCACCGATTCGTCGCTCGGCGTGTAGCGCGCCGGGTCGGGATAGATACGGGTAGATTCCTTGTTATCCATGAACCAGTGTGGGATGATGGCTACCCATCGCACGTTGTGGGCAACCATCTGATCCAGCGAGACGAGCGTCGAGGGCTGGAAGTAGCCGTCGCGCGTCCATGAGATAAAGGTCATGCCGCGGTATTGCCAGCCTTCTGCCACCGCGCGGGTGGGCGCGTTGAGCTCCGGCCCCGCAGAGCCCGGGGCACGGCTGACATGCGAGGCACACCCGAGTTGGCTGGCGAGCACCGCCGCCAACAATGCGAGGAGGCCACGACGCGCTCTGGGCGAAAGCACGCAGTCCCCCGGGGATACCGCCTGGCCTCGATGGGCGCGCAGCGCCTCGGTTAGGGCGCGCACGCGCGCAGACACGGCGCGCTCTTGGTGTATGCATACCTCGGAAAGGCGTTTGATGGCACACCCCTCCTTCGAGTGGACATGTTGTGTTGGATCGCCCACGCCTGGGTCGCAAGCACGCCCGCGTCAACCGGCATGGGGCTGCAGAATGAGTGCCATCCGGCTTGGGGCGCACCCGCGCGTTGTTAAGGATGGGTGCTCTCATCCCCCATCCTGCGCGTACAACGTGGGTCTCGCGCGGTCTCCGGCTGCGCCCGGATTCTCCGAGAGCGCTCGAGACAGGAACGGGCGCCCTTCAGGGGGAACTGTCTCGATAGGATCGCCCATGAGCGGTGATGGGGCTCCCGACTGGCACTGCGACGCTGGAGCGGTACGATCGCGCCCGCGTCGATTTGGGTAGCGGGCCCGTGTTGGTTGAATGCAGGCGGGGTACAACTCGCTTAGGGCTTCTACCGCCAGCCACCGCGAGTGGATCATGGGCGCTCTGCGCACTTCGTTTGACAGGCAGGCCCGTGTTGGAAAAGAATGGGTATAGCCGGACGCGAGAGGATGGAGGACTAAATGGCGCAGAATGTTGTCGAGCTGACCGATCAGACGTTCGAGTCGGAAGTGATTAAGGCGGATCTCCCGGTGGTGGTGGATTTCTGGGCGCCCCGGTGCGGCCCGTGTCGGGCGATGGCTCCCGTATTGGAGCAGTATGCCCAGGAGCAGGCGGGAGTCATCAAGGTCGCCAAGATCAATGTGGATGATCACGGAAGCACGGCGGCTCAGTTTGGCGTCATGAGCATTCCCACCTTCCTGATCTTCTCCGGGGGCAAGCCGGTCGGGCAGTTCGTTGGCGCAATGCCCAAGGAGGAGTTCGCCAAGCGGGTGGCAGCGGCTCTTGGCAAGTAGGTCGTTGGCCCTACGTGCTCTTTCCGGAGCGGGATCCGGTGGCGCCACCCTCTCGGATCCCGCCGTGTCTCCTGCCTCGGTTTGACTTCTCACGGAGTGTGCGCTATACTGGCGCCATGGCGGACGATCTCTCCAGGGCAATCGAAGTCACCGATCCGGGCGGGAAGCAGCCCCGAAGCCGGTCTCGCACCGAAAGGCCGGCGAATGCATCCCAACGGAAGCGAAAATGGGTGCTTAGCCCCACGCGGATCTGCACCTATCTCGAGTGCCCGCGGAAATACCGTTACATCTACATCGATAAGCTTCCGCGCTATTTCGGCGCGCGCGCCTACTTCAGCTTCGGTAGCTCGCTTCATCGGGCGTTGCAGGAGTACCACGAAGCGGGTGGCGCCCAGACACAGAACGCCGAGGCGCTCATCTCCCGCCTGGAGCAAAACTGGATTGGCGCCGGCTACGAAAGCGCGGAGGATGAGCGCGCTCGCCTCTTGCAAGGCCGGGAGATTTTGGCCGCCTACCACGAGAGCGCGGCCACTCAGGAGGGCGTCACGCTCTACACCGAGAAGCTGCTCCGCATCGACATGGGCGATTACGCGCTCACCGGTCGTATCGACCGCCTCGACTCGCTTCCCGATGGCGGCCTTGAGGTCATCGATTATAAGAGCGGCGAGCGCTTGCCCACGTCGGAGGAGGTGGCCGATGACCTGCCCCTAGCGATCTACCAGCTTCTGTGCGTGCGCACCTTCGAGTGCCCGCGCGTAAAGGCGAGCATTTACCACCTGCGTACCGGAAGCAAGGTTTCCACCGTACGCACCGCCCAGGAGGTGGAGCCAGTCGCCGAAGGGATCCACGCGCTCTACGCGCGGATGCGCGCCGAGGAGCGGTATGACCCCATCGTGGGCGATCATTGCAGCCATTGCGACTTTCTCGACCGCTGCCGGAGGCAAGGATGGGATTCCTCGAGACTCTGAAACAGTTCGTCTCCTCTTTGCACGAGACGCCCGATGGCCCCATGCTCGCCGTGGCGAGGCTGCTTGTCGTCTACATCTTGCTCCGCTACTTCTTAAACAACATTGTGGGCCGCGTGATCGTCCCATTAGTAGCAAAGGAGTTCGCGCGAGACCGGAAGGAGCGGGCAGCCCGGGTCAAAACGTTGGCGGGCGTGATCCGCAGCACGGGCAACTATCTGCTCA
>JAAZEM010000001.1 GCA_012512265.1 Armatimonadota bacterium
AAGCGACGCCTGTCATGGTCAGGTGCCGGGCAGGCGCGCTTGCGCCGGGAGCACGAGGCATAGGTGCGAAAGCGGCCTGCAAGAGCCGCCGCAGATACACTGCCAAAACCACAACCGACACCGATGGCTCACAATCGCGGTGGGAGGGGTTTCGTCTAAATTGTAGAAAATGCAGTGGAACTAGATCACGCGCGCGGGTGTTACAATAGTAGCAACCAGTGCTCCAGGTCTCGGTGACCCAGGTGGGTTCGGGGCGCCGCGCCCTGGCCACGTGCGGGCATCCCGCCGCGTCGCAAGCGGTGCCGCTAGCCAGCCACGCCCATCAGGCAAAGGCGCCCATAGCACCTCACCTGAAGAGCGATCTGCTGCTGGGAACGCTGTCCTCTACCGGACGGAGCTATTCCTGACTTTCGGGTGCCCGGCGCACCCGTATTGCATTATCAGAAGGAGGATTGACATGCGGATGGAGATGGAGATCGATCTGACGAAGCCTGGCGAGTTCGTCGTCGGGTGCAATTACTGGGCCTCGCACGCAGGCACGCGCATGTGGGCCGAATGGGACCCGGAGGTCGTGGAACGCGACTTCCGCCTCCTCAGCGACGCCGGACTGCAGCTCCTGCGCGTCTTTCCCCTCTGGCCCGATTTCCAGCCGATCCACCTCCTGCGCGGTGGGGGCGGGCGTCCGGTCGAGTTCCGACATGGGGAGGACCCTCTTCCGGATGATCCCCTCGGGCAGGCAGGCCTCTCGCATCAGGCGATGGAGCAATTCGCCACCTTCCTGGACCTGGCGGAGAAGTATCGCCTGAAGCTCCTCGTCGGTTTGCTCACGGGGTGGATGTCTGGTCGCCTGCACCTTCCCCCGGCGCTCGAGGGCCTGAACGTCCTCACCGATCCCGTCGCCATCCAGTGGGAGGTGCGTTTCGTTCGCGAGTTCGTCGGCCACTTCAAAGCACACCCCGCCATTGTCGGCTGGGACCTGGGGAATGAGTGCAACTGCATGGCCAGCGCCACCCGAGAGCAGGCCTACGTCTGGGCGGCGACCATCGCCAATGCCATCCGCGCCGCCGATCCCACGCGCCCCGTGGTCTCCGGGATGCACGGCCTCTCTCCCACCGGCGCATGGCGCATCACGGATCAGGCGGAGCTCACCGATCTCCTCTGCACCCACCCCTACCCGATCTTCACGCCGCACTGCGACCAGGACCCGGTGAACACCATCCGCACCATCCTGCACAGCACCGCGCAGTCGCGCTACTACGCCGATATCGGGGGGAAGCCTTGCCTCTGCCAGGAGATCGGCACCCTGGGCCCGGTGATTGCCAGCGAGAAGATCGCGGCCGATTTCATTCGCTCCTGCCTCTTCTCGCTCTGGGCGAATGACTGCCACGGCCTCGTCTGGTGGTGCGCGAACGAGCAAACGGAGCTGGCGCACGCCCCCTATGACTGGCACGCCGTCGAGCGCGAGTTGGGCCTCCTGCGCATCGATGGCTCTCCCAAGCCGGTACTGAACACGATCACCGACTTCCGTCGCTTCCTCGACCAGCTCCCCTTCCGCGTGCTGCCCCAGCGCGCTCGCGAAGCAGTCTGCATCCTCACCGAGGACCAGGATCACTGGGGAGTCGCCTACAGCACCTTTATCCTGGCGAAGCAGGCGGGGTTCGATCTCGAGTTCCAGTACGCTTCGCAGCCGATCCGCGAGGCCCCGCTCTACCTGCTCCCTTGCCTGAGCGGAGCCGGGATGATCTCGCGCCGCCGCTTGCACGAGCTCCTGGCCAAAGTGGAGGCCGGCGCCACGCTCTACATCTCGCTCGACACCGGGCTACCCAGCAGCTTCGAGCCGATCACCGGGCTGGAGCCGCAGACACGCGAGCGCCGGCGCGAGACCGACGCAATCACGCTCTCTGGGCTGCCGGACGCCCCCAAGATCCCCTGCGGCGGGGCGTTCAAGGTGCGTTTCGCGCCAACGCGCGCCGAGGTCCTCGGGCACGAGCCGGATGGCAACCCGGCCTTTAGCGTGGCGAGCTACGGCAAGGGAAAGGTCTATTTCCTTGGCGTACCGATGGAGATGCTCCTGACGCGAACACCGGGCAGCTTCCACACCCCAGACGCGCCCCCGTGCTGGCAGGTCTACCGGCATGTCGCTGCGGACGCACTCGCCGGCCGCGCCGTGCGCAAGCAGCATCCACTCGTCGCCGTTACCGAGCACCCCTTCAGCGCCACAGAGCGCCTGATCATCGCGATCAACCTTTCGCCCGAGGTGGTGCGCGAGGAGCTTTCGCTTGCCCCCGGCTGGCGTGTCGGCGCGATCCACTATGGGCAGGTGTCGGCTGATGGCGCATGCGCCCTCCCGGTGAACGACGCCGCTGTCTTCACCGTAACGCGGTAGCCCGTATTCGCCCTGGTCCTGCCCGGCGCTGGCGAGGCCACGGCGCCGGGCAGCCGCCGGGCCATCCGAGACGATCCTCCCCGGCAGGCACTGCCTGCTGTGGCGGCGAAGAGAGTGACAACACGGTACGAGGTACCAGGGTGATACTGCCTCTCTCAGGTCTGGAGGAATAAACGCGATGGATACACTCAGATACGGTTTTGTCGGTGCCGGCACAATCGCCCGCGTGCATGCGGAGCGGCTGGCGCAACGCAGTGATGTGGTTCTGGCCGCGATCGCGGATCCCTCGGAAGCGGCGCTGGCGCAGACTGCCGACCGCTTCAGCATTCCTGGCCGCTATACCGATTACCGCACCATGGTCGAGAAGGAGTCGCTCGACGTCGTGGTGGTGTGCGTGCCCAACGCCTACCATGCCGAGGCGACACTGGCCGCGTTGAAGGCAGGCTGCCACGTGCTTTGCGAGAAGCCGCCTGCGCTGAACGCCCAGCAGGCGGAGGAGATGGCCGCCGCGGCCGCCCAGCGCAACCTGCGTCTCATGTACGGCCTCAACATGCGCTTCCAGGCCGAAACCGAGACGGCGCTCCGCTACCTGAAGACCGGCCGGCTGGGCGAGGTGTACCATGCCACCGTGCAGATGTGGCGCCGGCGCGGCATCCCCGGCCTCGGCTCCTGGTTCACCACCAAGGCGGTCTCCGGTGGCGGTGCCCTGATCGACATCGGCGTGCATATCCTCGATCTGACCCATTTCCTGATGGGCCAGCCCAAGCCCGTCGCGGCCAGCGCCGTGACGCACGCGCGCTTTGGCGTCGATCCCGAGAACTACAACTACCTGAGCATGTGGGGCACTCCCGTTCCGGGCGGCCCCTTCGATGTGGATGACCTGGCCGCTGCCCTCATCCGGTTCGAAAACGGTGCCTCGCTCGTGATCCAGGTCTCGTGGGCGGCCAACACCTCGCAGGGGAGCGAGATCCGCGTGATGGGCGACAAGGGCGGGCTCGAGATCCAGCCGGGAACCTCCGTCAAGGTGATCACCGAGGATAACGGCTTCATCGCGGATATCGCCCCGCAGTACAACAAGCAGGATGCCTATGCCGCCCAGCACGCGCACCTCATCGAGTGCATCCGCGACCCCGAGAAGTGCCTCCGCACCGACGGTCGCCAGGGAGTCGTCCTGCAGCACATGCTCGACGCCATCTACCGCTCCGCCGCGACCGGCAAGGAGGCGCTGATTGAGATCGCCTGATCTCCTCCCATAGCGACGTCCGCGTGGGACGCGGCAGGCCAGAGAGTCCATGTGGGGAGGCGCGCCCATTCTGGGCGTGCAGGCTCTCCTGATCCATTGCCCGGAGTGCCGGGGAGGCCCCATCCCCGGCACTCCCCGCACGTGTGAAGGAGGGGAAGATGCGCAAGATCCTTCTGCTCAGCGTGATCGCCGTGGCCCTGGCCAGCGTGCCGGGGTGGTGCGCCCAAGGCGTCTCCCGGCAAGATCTGGGGCGCACCGTCAAGCTCACCATCCTCGTCGATAAGGTGATGCAGCCCGTGGAGGGCTGGGTGACCAAGGAGTGGATGATCAAGGCTGCCGCTGATGCGGGCTTCAACGTCTTCTCGCCGCGCCGTGGCCATGAGCGCCTGCAGGAGGTGCGCGACGTCACCGAGTGGTGCCGGAAGTACGGCATCTACCATATGCCCTGGATGCGCGGCTCACTGGAGGCGCCCAAAGGCCCCGAGGCAGACGGCAAGCGCGTCGTGTGGGCCAGTGGGAACGAGCAGCCTCTCTGGAGCCCCAATTCGGATGAGTTCTGGGAGTGGACGGCGCGCTACATTGTTGAATACGCGAAGATCAGCGCCAACAACAAGCACCTGATGGGTGTCTTCCTCGACTATGAGAACTACGCCCCCGGGAAGGAGGGGAATCTCTACTCCCTCTCCTATGATGATGGCATTCTAAAGCGGTTTGCCCAGACCCGAGGAATTGAGATACCGAAGCTGGAGCTGGCAGCGCGCAAGAGCTGGCTGGAGGAGCAGAAGCTGCACGAGGAGTTCGAGCGCTTCCAGATCGCGCACTGGCGCGAGCGGTGTCGCGTGCTGCGCCAAGCCGTGGATCGCCACGACCCCACGTTCCAGTTCTGCATCTATCCCGGGCCCGGCACCCCCTTCATGCTGGAAGCGGCCCTCCCTGAATGGTCGACCGCGCAGGCGCCGATCATCCTGGCCGACCCCTGGATCTACGGCCGGCCCTCGCGCTTCCTCCCCCAGGCGGAGGCGCTGGAAGCTAACCGGCGCATCTTGCAGCGCGGCATCGAGACCGCGAAGGCCAAGGGCGTTCCCTTCCTCTACGCCGGGGGCATCGATCCGGTGGTGCCCGGCGCCGATCCGGAGTTCTCCGGCAAGAACGCCGTGATGAGCTCCGAGACCACCGACGGCTACTGGATCTTCTACGAGGGCCCCACCTACACGAAGCAGGACCACGCCGATTACTGGAAGTGGTTCACCTGGGCCAACCGTGCCATCGCCGCCGGCCGCTTCAACGCCTGGCGTGAGCCCCGCGAGACCGAAGAGGACTGGTCGCTCACCGTCTTCAAGGATCCTGAAAAGGTCGGCAAGCTGGTCTTGCCGCCGGTCACTGGCAAGCGCGTGAAGTTCCCCGAGGTCACCCTCCGCGGCGAGAACCTCCTTGCCCTGGCGGCAAAGGCAGGGCAGCCGGTGGAACTCACCCTGCAGAACGTGCTCGTGGGCAAGTTCCCGTCTCCCATCGTCTGGGAATTGCGCGATGCTTCGATGCGGAAGCTCTCCTCGGGGAGGATCCCGGGCCAGAAGGAAGGGGTGGTGCGCTTCACCCCCGAGAAGGATGGCGTCTACCTGTTGGGCGCCTCCGCCGGAAGCAGCGCCTACCGGGTGGTCAGCGCCAACGTGCCGGTCGGGCTCTTCGCCGGCGAGAATCTCAGCCTCATCTATGGCGCCCCGCGCCTCTACTTCCAGGTGCCTCCGGGTGTCGACCGCTTCACCCTAACTGCTTCGGGAAGCGGTGCGGAGACGGTCCGCGTTACCGTCCACGACCCGGCGGGCAAAGAGGCAGCCACTGGCCAGACCAGCCCGCGCGCACGCACCGCCACGATCCCGGTTTCCACCGCCGGGCACGCCGGAAAGGTCTGGTCGCTCGCCATTCTCGAAGCGGATGAGGGCGTGCTGGAGGACAACAAGCTCCGTCTCGACGCCAAGCTGCCGCCGCTGCTCTCCTTCGTGCCGGAGCACGTCTTCAGATTGCAGGATTAGGCGGGGTAGGGGTGCGGCGCGCCTTCGACAAGCGCGTGCGGCAAGAGTGGGAGATACGTGAGTGGGAGAGGCTCGCGCCCGGCGCGAGCCTCTCCCAATGAGTTACGGCTGGTCGTACTCTTTCAGAGGGCGATACCAGATGTTGCGGTAGCGCACCAGATCGCCGTGATCCTGCAGCTCCAGCGGGCCCACTGGCGGGTGCTCGACCCAGGGGAGCACCTGGCGGTGAGTCGTGGGGCCGATCAGCTTGGTCGCATGGTGCACGACCACCCCGTTCCAGATCACCGTCACGCGCGCCGGACGAGCAATCTTGCCGTCAGCGAAGCGGGGTGCTTCCCAGATGATATCATACGTCTGCCACTCGCCAGGCTTGCGGCTGGCGTTGACCAGCGGCGGGTATTGCCCATAGATGCCCGCCGCGGTGCCGTCGGCGTAGGTGGGGTTGTTGTAGCAATCGAGCACCTGGATCTCGTAGCGCCCCATCAGGAAGACGCCGCTGTTCCCGCGGCCCTGGCTCTCGCCTTTTACGACCACGGGCGCGGCCCACTCGATATGGAGCTGGCAATCGCCGAACTGCTCCTTGGTCCGGATGTTGCCGGTGCCCGGCACCACCTCCATGTAGCCGTTCTCCACCTTCCATCCGGCAGCATCGCCCGTCTTGGCAGAGATCCAGCCAGAGAGATCCTTGCCGTCGAAGAGCACAACGGCGTCGGATGGCGGCGTGCCCGGCGCCTCCTGGGTGCTCGGGCCAGCCGGAGTGATCACTCTCGGCTGCGGGCGGGCGCTGTCGTGAACCCGATACTTGCCATAGGGCAGAATCGGCGTGTCGTCGTAGCCTAGCGAAGCCATAGCAGAATCTCCTTCAACGGTAAGCCTGCGAACGGGGTCTCTCGCTCCGGGGAGGACGTGCTCGACGAGTGCTAGACGTGCCCTGCCCCTGCACGCCTCTATTCTACTCTCCACCCGAAGGGGTGTCAAGCACGGCAGGCATCCCGCATCAGAAGCGCGAAGATCCCCAGCAACTGCTTCCCGGGAGCGCGGGGGGCCAGCGCGGTGGGACTCCAGCCCGCCCGCGAGGCTTCCGCTCCCGCTCCCGATCTCTCTTTGGCGGGCGCTTCTCGGACGTGTACGACGCCCGCTGCCCGGCGTGAGGAGCACGAGCATGCTGAAGATCGATTTCCCCCTGCACGGAATGATCTTGAACCACCGCCATGGCCGGCAGGACGCGGATGGCCTGAGCATCACCGTCACCGGCGAGGCGCCTTTGCGCGATCGGGTCTCCGTCAATGGAGTGCCGGCCACGCGCCAGGGCCTCCGCTTCTCCTGCGAGGTGGTGCTGCGCGAGAAGGAGAGTGATTTGGTCGCCCTCTCCGAAGGCCCCTATGGGCGGCACGAGCACCGCGTGCGTGTCGTCTGGGACCGCTTCTCCCGCCCGCGCTACCGCTTCTCCATCGATGACAACAGCTTCTTCCTGCGCGACATCTTCCAGCACAACTACGCGTCTCTCTTCGACTGCTTCTACCTGAAGATCCTCCGAGACCTGAATGCGCGCTATGGAACGAAGTTCACCCTGAACATCTACTACACCACCGGTGACGACTTCTCGCTCCCGCAGTTCCCGGACCGCTACAAGGGAGAGTGGGCTGACTGCGCCCACTGGCTGAAGCTCGCCTTCCATGCCTACGCCAACGATCCCGACCGGCCGTATCAGTATGCCCCCGCGGAAAAACTGGCGCATGACTTCGACCTGGTCGCCTCAGAGATCCACCGCTTCGCGGGGGAGCAGAGCTACGCGCCGCCGACGGTCATCCACTGGGGGATGGTCCAGCCAGCCAGTCTGAAGGTGCTCACCGACCGGGGCGTGAAGGTGTTGAGCGGTTTCTTCGGCTGGCGCCCTTCCGGGCACGACGTCCACTACTTCCTTGATGACGACCGATGCGCCGCGGTGCATGCCTACGGCGCGCTCAAGGACTTCTCCACCGGGATCATCTTCTCGGACATCGCCATCGTCTGCAACAACACGCCGCTCGATCAGGTGCGCGGCGTTCTGGAGCCCCTCGGGCAAGACCCGCGGCGCGCTGAGATCATGGACTTCTTCACCCACGAGCAGTACTTCTGGCCGTTCTACCAGCGCTATCTGCCGGACCATGCCCAGCGCCTCGAAGCCGCGATTGCCTGGGCCACCGAGAAGGGGTATGCCCCCGTCTTCTATCACGAAGGGCTCCTGGGAGGCGAGGAGTGAGGGATGGCAGGCGGCCTCCCGCGCGCGCATCCAAAGCCGGCTGGTGCCGGCCGCTCGTTTCCGGCAGGGTCGGGGCGAAGAGCGCGGCTCAGGGGGCCGCCATGACGGCCTCAATCCGGCGCTGCAGGGAATCGCGGATCTCCGGATAGCGGGCGGCGACATCGTTCCCGCGGTGGGGATCTTCGCCCAGATGGTAGAGCGCCGTCGTATTCCGGGCGGTATCGACCAGCAGGAGCCAGTCGTCCTGCCAGCAGGAGAGAACGTGCTGGTAGCCAACGACGGCATGGTCGCGGAACTTGGCGTTACTCGCGGCGGCTGGCCAGAAATTCTCCCCCTCCGTGAGCGGCTTCGGCTCCACGCCCAAAAGCGAGAGCGCCGTGGCGGTCACATCGGTATGGTAGAGCCAGCCGGCATAACGCCCTCCGGCCAACTCACGCTTCGGATGCCGGATGATGCACGGCACCGAGTTGAGCTCCAGGCTGGTATCCTCCGGAGCCATGCCGTAGTGGTTGAACTCGCCGATGATCTTCCCGTGGTCAGAGAGGAAAATGAGGAGCGTGTTCTCCGCCAGGCCAAGGCGTTCGACGGTGCTCATCAGCCGGCCCACCCAATGATCCACCAGTGAGCACTCGGCTGCATAGCAAGCACGGATGTGGTGATGCTCGGCGTCGGTCAGCTCATCGCGCTTCCACAGGTTTGGGTAGATGAGGTGCGGCCCGCCCCATCGGGGGTCATATAGGCTGATGAGGCGGTTTGGCGCGTCCCACGGCTCGTGGGGATCGAAGCACTCGATATGCAGGTAGAAGCGCTCGTGAGTGTGATTGCGCTCCAGCCACTCGATCGCCCGTCGGAAAACGCGCGCCGCCTGGAACTCCTCATCGCCCTGGCGATACATCTGGTTCTTCAGGTATTGGGCCAGGATGCGCACTCTGGGGTCACTGAGAGAGGTGCCCTCCTTCAGGTAGCGTTCCAGCCGGCCGGGCGGCAGCGGCTGGCTCTGCCACCGGTCCTGCTCCTGACCGCGTTCCCAGTGGTAGCAGTGAAACCCGCGGTGGAAGTTCTGGCCCGGCTCCATCAGGTGGCAGCAATCGCTCACGAGGGCGCACACGTAACCGTGCCGGGCTAGATGCTCGGCGACGGTCACCTCCTCATCGGGGAGGGTCGGCCACCCGGAAGCGTTGATCTCCTCGCCCTGGCGCGCGGGCACGCCGCGCCGGGGAAAGACGCGCCGTCCGGTGAAGATCCCACAGCGACAGGGCACTGATGGCAACGCGTCGCTACGCAGACGGTCGCAGCGTAGCCCCTCCGAGGCAAGACGGTCGATGTTCGGGGTGTGGGGGAGGAGGCTCTTGCCGGTGGGATCTGACGTGCCCTGGGGGCGGTAACAGCGGAGGTGGTCTTGCCGGAAGCTATCCACCGTGATCCATATACAGTTCATGACTCCTCTGCGCTCCTTCAACCCGGGCTCTTCCCGGGCCGGCCCGCCGCATCGTTTCTCTATTCGCCGCCCAACCAGGGGATCCTGTAAGGGGTGGCAGGCAGCCATTCGGGGGAGAGGCGAGAGGGTATCTGATAGCCGTCTGACAGGCCCGTGGGAAGGGAGGTGAGTCTGCCGGCAATCCGCTCGATTCCCCAAGGGCGCGGTTTCGCAGTGCATCCAGGGCAGGAGTTGTTCCTCGGGCGTGCGAACCAGACCGGGGAGGAGGGGGACCATGTTCATCGACATTCACGCGCATGCCTACAAGAAGATCGGGCCGAAGCAGGACGGACGGATCCACTTCGTCACCCCGGAGCAGCTCCTGGAGCGGTATGAAGAGCTGAAGATTGAGAAGGCCTGCCTACTTCCACTGATCGGGCCAGAGGTCTACCTGCCGGAGTCGAACGAGGAGATCCTGGAGATCGCCGAGCGCTACCCGGATCGCTTCATTCCCTTCTGCAACGTGGACCCGCGCGCCCTCTCCAACTCACCAGACGCGCCCCTGGGCGATGTCCTGCGCTACTACCGCGACCAGGGGTGCAAGGGGATTGGCGAGCTGATGCCCAACCTTCCCTTCCTCGACCCGCGCGTTCAAAATCTCTTCAAGCACGCCCAAGACGTGGGTTTCCCCGTCATCTTCGATATCTCCACGCGCATCGGCGGTACTTACGGCCTCTATGATGATCAGGGTCTGCCGCAGCTGGAGACTACGCTGCAGCGCTTCCCGCGCCTGATTATCCTCGGACACGGACCGGCGTTCTGGGCCGAGATCGGCCGCCTGGAGACCCCTGCCGACCGGGGTTCCTACCCGCGCTATCCGATCCACGAGGAGGGCGTCGTCCCGAAGCTGTTCCGCCGCTACCCGAATCTGTATGGAGACCTCTCCGCCGGCAGCGGCTACAACGCCCTGGCGCGCGATCCCGACTACGCGGTCCGCTTCCTGAACGAGTTCCAGGATCGGCTCCTCTTCGGCACCGATATCTGCCGGGCGGACCAGCCCGCGCCCCAGGTAGAGTTCCTGCTCGGCCTGAAGGCATCCGGCAAGCTCAGCGAGGAGGTGTTCCGCAAGATCGCGCGAGAGAACGCGATCCGGTTGCTCGGGCTCTGAGCATCGCCGCGCGGCGAGCAGGAAGCATAGGGAGTGAGAGTAGCAATGATCAAGCGGTTCCTCTATCTGCTTCTCGCCATGGTACCCGTGGCGATCTGGGCCGGTGAAGCCCCGAAACCGCCGAAAGTCGTCGCGACACGCGCCGCCGTCGCCCCGAAGATCGACGGCCGGCTCGACGACGCCGCTTGGCAGGCCGCCACCTGGTATGGCGGCTTCACCCTACTCGATCAGGTGACGGTCCAGGCGAACCCGCAGACGCGCTTCAAGGTGCTCTTCGACGACTCGCGCCTCTACTTCGGCATCGAATGCGCCGAGCCGGCGATCAAGGATCTGCATGCCACCGTCCGCGAACACGATGGCCCCGTCCATCGCGATGACTGCGTCGAGATCATGCTCGATCCCACGGGGGAGCGGGTCGAGTATTATCACTTCACCATCAACCCTCTGGGCACGCGCTACGACGCCGAACTTCGCCAGGGCGGGCATGTGCGCAGCAAGGAGTGGAACTGCGACTGGGTGGCGCAGGCGCATATCGGCGAGCAGTCGTGGCAGGTAGAAGCGGCCATTCCGTTTGTGGAGCTGGGCCTCACCGGGAAGAGCACCGGTGCCTGGGCACTCAACGTCACACGCGAGCGCCAGGCAGGCCAGACTCAACTCTCCAGCTTCGCACCGACCACCGGCGGCTTCCACCAGCCGGCGCTCTACGCCTCCCTCGAGCTGCCGGGCGCTACCCTCAGCCGCTATTTCTGGAAGATGGAGCGGCCCTTCGAAGCCTCCGTGGCCCGCGAGGAGGGCCGGTTGCTCTACCGGGCGAAGCTACACCTGATGAATGAAACCGGACGCCTGCTTCCTATCGAGCTCGTGCCGACGCTCGTGCAGGCAGGGAAGAGCCTGGCTGGCCCGCCCGTGCAGGACATGCTGGACGCCGGGCAGGGTCGCGAGTACAGCTTCAAGGCCCCGCTCCCGGGAGAGGGGAACCAGACGCTGGTTCTAACGGTGCGCGACCGGCGCGATCCAAACCGTGTCTACTGCGTCCGCTCCCTCCCGGTCACGCTCGATTACGTCCCGGCGGAGATCATCGTCACCCGGCCGGCCTACCGCAACTCGATCTACGCTACCGAGAAGATCGACGCCGTTGAGGCCACCCTCCGCCTAGCGCTCTCGCCCGAGGAGATGGCCGGCGCACGCGCCCTCGTCTCGCTCGTTCCCGAGGGCCAGGCGGGCGGCAAGCCGGTCGCCACAACGAGAGTCGACAAGCTGGAGGCACAGACGCGGCTGCGCCTTCCTATTGGCGCGCTGGCAGAGGGGAGCTACTTGCTCCAGGTGGCCGTGCAGGAGCGCTCAGGAAAGCAGATCTGCGTCGCCACAGCGCCGATTCGCAAGCTTCCGCCGGCGCCCAACGGGCACGAGTGGCGCCTCGACGAGCAGATGGTGCTGCGCCATAACGGCGAGCCGTATCTCCCCTTTGGGTGGTTCTCCATTCCCCCGGCAGAGATGGCCAAGTCCGACTGCCCCTATACGGCGATGCAGACCTACAACACCCAATACCAGTCGGTGGAGCAGGCGCGCGCGTTCCTGGATGAGGTGGCCGCGGCGAAAACCTACGTCACCCTCTATCCCTATCCCTCGTCCAAGATGATGAACGCCTGGGGCGAGCCCTTGAGCGATGACGACGCCAAGGCACTCGCGGCGCGCATTGATGCCCTCAAGGACCATCCCGGCATCCTGGCCTGGTACATGGCGGACGAGCCGGAGCTGCGTCCGGCGCTCCCGGAGCGCACACGCCGGCTCTATCAGGTGGTCGCCGATGCGGATCCCTACCACCCCTGCATCATGCTGAACGACACCATCGCCGGGATCCATAAGTACGCGGACGGCGGCGACATTCTCATGCCCGACCCCTATCCCTGCTTCCTCAAGGGCGGATACGCCGCGCAACCGATCGAGAAGGTGAGCGCCTTCATGAAGGCCGCCCGGGAGGCATCCGGCGGGCGCAAGGCGATCTGGATCACCCCCCAGGGCTTCAACTATGGTGACTACGGGCGCGCCGGCCAGCGCGGCCCCAACCTGACGGAGCTACGCAACATGACCTACCAGGCGGTGGTGTATGGCGCCACTGGCTTCCTCTGGTACACCTTCAGCCACGCCGGCAACTACCCGGATATCGGCCTCGGCATGCCCTTCCTGGCTCGCGAGGTGCAGCGCCTGAAGGCGTTTGTCCTCTCGCCGGACGTGCCCGATGCGGTCCGCGCGAACGCGCCCAAGCCGGAGCACATCCACGTCTCGCTGCGGCGCGCGGGAGGGCAGAGCGTCCTCTTTGTCGTCAACACCGCCACGGAAACCCAATCCGTGGAGCTGACGCTGCCCCAGGAGATGGCTAGGGAGCTTCACGTAGTTTCCGAGGGGCGCACGGTCGCCGCGCGTGATGGCCGACTGCGCGAGACGTTCACGCCCTATGCCGTTCATATCTACGCCACCTCTGCGGAACTCGCCGGGCAGGAGCGCCTGGCCGACCTCCAGCGTGCAATCGATGCCGCGAATGCCGCGCGCAAGAAGCCGGGGAATCTCGCCTTCGAGGACTCCGGTGTGACCGTCAGCTACTCCTCGGAATCGAAGTACGGTTGCACGCCGGAGCGCGTCGTGGACGGCGTCACGACCAACATGCTGTGGCAGGATGGCACCCGCGATCAGCTCCCGGACTGGATTTCGCTCACCTGGCCGGCGGCGCAGAAGATCGGGCGCGTGGTGA
>JAAZEM010000051.1 GCA_012512265.1 Armatimonadota bacterium
CCTGGGAGGCCTGATGTTCCTGCCGGTTGCCGCGCTGCCAGGGGCGCCGGCGATCTCCTCGCACCGCGACCTTTACCGGCTGCCTCTCCCGGAAAAGCTTCCGCCTCACCCACGTCTCTTCTGCACCTCTGCCGATCTGGAGCGGATCCATCGAGATGCAGCGGCCGGCGATCCCTACACACGCGCCACGATCGAGCGGATTGCCAGCGAGGCGGAGGCAGCGCTGGCCCGGCCGCTCCCAGAAGGGAAACCATCCCCCGCCGACTTCCGCGCCGCGGCGATCCTGGGGCAAGGCTACGCGCTCACCGCGAATGAGGCGTTCGGGCGAAGGTGCCGCGACATGCTGCTTGCCTTCGCGGCGATCTGCCCCACGCTGAAGACCACTCGCGCCGCAGGGCGTTTCACCGAGAGCACGCTGCTCGAAGGTCCGGTGGCGGCCAACGCGGCGATGGCGTATGATCTGGTGGCGGGCGCGCCCTTCATGAGCGCACCAGACCGGAAACGCATCGAGGAAGACCTCTTGCGGATCCTGGCGTGGGAGTGTGGACACCGCTGTCACCACCGCAATTCGAGCAACTGGCGCACCTGGGCGCTCGCCATCATCGCGTCGTGCGGTTTCGCCATTGGCGACCGCGCGCTGATCGAGGAAGCGGTGAATGGCATCTGGGATCCGGAGCGCAACGCCTACCTCTATGGCGCCGTGCAGACGCTGACGCACTCCATCTTTTCCGACGGCATTCACTGGGAGCGCAGCATCGGCTATACCTACTACACCGCGTCGGCGCTGATGTACGTGATGGTGGCGGCGAAGAACTCCGGGATCGACCTGTGGCACGCGAAGCTGCCCGGCATCCTCGGCCCCTTCGAGGGGTGCGCGCCGCACGAGGAGTTCGGTCCTCCCGGGGATCGCTCGATCCGGTCGTTTCTGGACGCGCCCTTCTTCTATGCATTCCCCAATGGGCTCATCGCGCGCGTTGGCGATTCCGGCACGCGCGAGCTTGCCTACCACCCCATCTATGAACTGGCGTATCGTGAGTATCACGACCCGCGCTATGCCTGGCTGATCCGCCGGCATCGGAAGGGCTACGGACGTGCCGCGGCCGCGGGATGGAACGTCTGGACCCCATCGGGCCATCCCACGGCAGCTCTCGCCGAAGGAGAGGGCCGACTTGGCCGGAACGCCTTCCGACTGAAATGCGCCGCAGGCGACCGCGCAGCCCTCGTCCAGGATGTGCGCATGCCTGCGGATAGGCCGGCGCGGGTGACTGCCTGGGTGCGCGCGCTCGCGATGGATGGGGGGAGTGCGCACATCCGGTGCAATTTCGACAGCACCTTCCTCTTCACCGAGCGCGTGAAACAACCCGGCGACTGGCGGCAGCTGGCCGTCGAGATCCCGGCACGCCCGGGTGCAAAGCCGGGCGACCAGCGGAGCATCCGCCTCCATCTCTTCCTTGAGGAGGGCGCCGGCGAAGTGCTGTGGGACGATGTCACCGTCACCGCCGATGGCGTGCCGGGCAATCTGGCCATCAACCCCGGGTTCGACGAGACAACCGTTGATGACCGTGCCCTCGATTTCTGGAGCCTGGTTCACGCTCCCAGTGAGGTGCCCGAGGGGCGTTACTCCCTCGATGACGACGCGGCCATCGGCCTCAACGGCCGCCACGTCAATGGGTGCACCCTCTTCCCGGTCGGCGGTTTCGCCATCCTGCGACACCGCCCCGCGACGCCCGAGTCGACCGCGGTTAACTTCACCTTTGGCCCGTATGGCAGCGGGCATGACCATCCGGACCGTCTCCACTTCGACCTGTATGGCCTGGGGGAGATACTGATGCCGGATGCCGGCTCGTGGGGCTATAACAACCCGATGCACGTCACGTGGGCCAACCAGAGCATCGCGCACAACACATTGACTGTGGATGAGGTGGCCCAGGAACCGCAGGGCACCTCGCTCAGTGTTTTCGCGGCAGAGAGGGGCGACCAGCGCGTTTTCGGGGTCTTGCGCCTCTTCCACCCAGGTAATCTCCTCCGGGCGGCACGCGCCACCTGCGATACCGCCTACCCTGGAGTTTCGATGGACCGCACTCTCTGCCTGGTAGGGTCGTACGTTCTGGACGTATTCCGGGCACGCTCTGATGCCGAGCACACCTACGATCTCGCCTTCCACGGCCTCGGGGATGTGAGCACGGAGGCCCCGCTGAAGCCAGCGGAGACGTTCACGGCCACCGGCTACGCCCATCTGACCCGGGTGCGCCGGGGCGTGCCAGGCGGGTCATCCTTCCGTGCCGATTTTCGCGCTGGCGAGCGCGCGCTGCTCTTGATGCAGGCTCAGCCCGCCGGGGCTGAGGTGATCCTGGCAAAGGATCCCGACAGGGGCACGCCGACGTCGTGTTGCATCGCGCGCCGGCGCGGCAAGAATGCGCTCTATGTCACCGTGCTGGAACCGTACACCTCGGCACCCACCGTGCGTAACCTGTCGGTGGAATCGGGCGATAGCGCCGTGACGGTCACCGTGGAGCACGCCTCCGGAAAGGACCTCTTCGCCCTCGAGAACGCCTTGGATGGCCGGATCACCCTCCGTCGCATCGACGCCACGGGGCAGGCGCGCTCGGAACAGACGGGCCCGGGCAGCCGGACAGGTTCTCCACCAATGTAACGGGCCGCGCGGGCGTCCCCTCGCGTGAGAGAGGAATGGAGATCATGCGAATTGGAGCCATCATAGCGATGCTACTCGTGTTCGCGGCGACGCAGACCGCCGCGGATCCGGAAAACCTCGCGGCAGGCAAGCCGGTCCGCTTCCTGCCACCCCCGAACTACGCTCTGACCGCGAAGGGGGAGACCGATGCGCTCGACCTGACCGATGGCGCTCTTTGCGCTCGGCCAGACAATCACCTGTGGTTCGATGCCAAGTCGGTCGGCTTCTCCTACGCGGGGTTGCAGCAGCTCTCGCTCGACCTGGGCGCCGAGGTGCCCATCGGTGAGGTCGCGATCCGGCTGCAGGGTGGTTCGCCGCAGCCGGGCATCTCCTTCCCGGTTTGGGTGGACCTGGTTGCCAGCACCGACGGGAAGGAGTATCGCCGGGTCGCATCCTTCTCGCGCTGGAACGAGGGCGACCGCGAGCGCTTTGGCGTGCCCGCCGAGGAGGGAAAGGGATGGGTCCACCGCCTGACCTTCGGTGACCTGCGCCTGCGCGCGCGCTACATCGGGCTCTCGCTATATGGCGCCGGGCTGATGGTGAGCGACGAGCTGTGGGTCCTGCGTGGTCCGGAAGATTCCGCGCCGCCTTCTGGGCCGCCCGTGCCCTTCTGCACCGAGGGGGCCCAGCTCTACTTCCACAAGCCGGTGGTCTTCTTTTCGACGAACATCGCCACGCCCAACCCGGTGGGGTTTCTCTGCTCGCTTCCGAAGGATACGCCCATAAAGGTGGCGCTGGATCTGCCGCCAGGAGTGCGCCTGGTCGCTGGCACGCTGGGGGGCGTTCCGGTGGCCGAGGTGAAGCCGGAGGCCATCCCTGGTGGCGGCACGCGCTATCTCTTCTCAACCCAGGCGGGGGAGAGCGGCAAGACATGGGGCCGGCTCTATTTGACCGGCGACTGGCGTGATGGCCAGGAGGGCGAACTGCGGTATCGTATCTCCTGGGAGGGTGATCAGGCTCCCGAGGGAAAACAACGCCTGCGCGCGGTGCGGATCCAGCCGGCGCCGCAGCCGAAGCAGCTCCTCACCGGTCTGGGATGGTGGTCGCTTGCCGAGACGCGAGCGTGGCCCGAAGCGGCGGAGGCCTTCCGCACTCTCGGCTTCACCTATGTGCCTGTCTTCCCGCGCTGGGTGGGCGACGAGACGCTCTGGGCCTTCCTGGAGGAGTTGCGCGGACAGGGATTTCAGGTAGTCGCGATTGACTCGCCGATCCACGTCATGCTCAACCAGAACAAGGGCAACCCGGATCTGATGTGCCAGCTGCCGGATGGCCCTGGCAAGAAGTTCTGTCCCTCTTACCGCGGCCCCGCCTACCAGGAGGAGGTGGCGCGGCTGGCGCGCGAGGCGGCCAGGGCAAAGCCGAACCTCTTCGCCGCCGATATCGAGGTGTGGGGATGGGCCGGACCGCTGGATGCCCCGAAATGCCGGCGCTGCCAGGCCGATTTTGCTGCGAGTGGCCTGAAGGAGTGGAAGGAGTGGCAGGTCGAGAGAGGGATCGCCATCTGGAAGGATCTGATGGGCGCCGTGCGCGAGGCATCCAAGGCAGCGGGTGGCCCGATCCCCCTCTGCGGCGGCTATGACTTCCAGCCTGGGGCCCCCTACCAGGGGGTCTGGTCGGTGGACCGGCTCTACCCGGAGTGGATGCACGGCAGCCAGGTTTCCACCTACACGCCTCTCGAGCCGTACCACCTGGCGATGGTTGGCGATGAAGCGCGCAAGGATTTTGAGGCGCTCAAAGGGAGCCGCGTGATCCCCTGGCTGACCCCGGGCGATGCGGGCGTCTTCCCCGGCGGGGCGTTCCGCGACGCGCTCCTGGAGTGCTTTGCCAATGGCGCAAGCGGCCTGCTCTTCTGGAGCAGCCGCGTCTGGGACACCGAGAGCCTCGCGGCCTATGCCGACGCCATCCGGATCGTGGCGCCCGTTGAGGAGATCATCACCGGGGGCGAGCTGCTGGCTGGCGCTAAGGCCGAGCCATCCGTGCGCCTGAGTGGCATGCGCCGGGGCGACCGCGTCTTTCTCCTCGCGGCCGACTACGCCGGCAAGGTGAAGGACCCGGTCGCGATCACCCTGCCCGTGACGCGTCCGAGCGCCGTCATCGACCTGGAGACGGGCGCCCGTATCGGCCAGCTCGTGCCGCAGAAGCCCTCGTTCACGGTGCGCTTCGAGCGACCCGGCGCCCGGGCGTTCCATATCTTGCCAGAGTGACGGGTGCGAAAACACGAACGGCCGGGCTCATCCGAGCCCGGCCTCGTGACACTGGCCGCGGTGGCGAATCAGCGCGGCTGGACTACGCGCCTGGCAGCCTCGTGAAGCCCCAATCGAGCCACACCTTCATCGCGGCTTCGCTGCGCAAGAAGTCGATGAAGGTCTTGGCGGCAGCCGGATGCTTGCTCGTCTTGACGACCGCGCCGCCGATGACGACCGGCGAATAGAGGTTCTGCGGGATCATCTGGGCGACTTTGAGGTCCTTCTCTATCACGGGAGGCTTGTCCGGCAGATAGCTCTCCTTGAGGCAGGTGGAGTAGATAATGGCGGCCTGCCCCTTCCCCGTCTTGAGCATCTGCTTGCACTGGTCCGGCACCTTGGGGGTGACGATCTTGCTGTTGATGCGGTCCCACAACCCCGCTTCCTGGAGCGCCTGGCGCGCCCCATACCCGCCGGAGAGGTTGGGGGTGTAGGTCAGGACAGTCCTCGCCTTAGGTGAAGTCAAATCCTCCAGGTTGTGGATGCCGGCTGGATTCGCCTTCGGCACCACCAGGGCGAGTGGGATGGTGGCGATGGGCGTTATGCTGCCGCTCACCAGACGCTTCTGTGCGGCCGGGTCGTCAAGTTCTCGCAGGCCGAGAGCGATGAAGACATCCGAGGTCATCTTGTTATCGCGGAGCTGATTGAGCATCGCCACGATGCCGTTGGCGGCGGTTGTTACCCGGATCTCCGGGTGACGCGCTCGGAAGAGGTGTACGATCTCACCGTAGGGGCCTGCCAGGCCACACGGCACCGTCACATGGATCACCGTCTGCTTTGCCGGCCGCGCGGGCTTCTTGGGCGCGGCGGCGCGCGCCGGTCTCGGGCGCGCTATCTCGGCGGCGACAGCCGCCTTGAGCTGGCCAAGGGTCCAGCCGGACATGGTGGTGCTGCGCAAGAAGCTCAGCTTCTTGCCATTGACGGTGACCTCGCGCTTGCCGTTGATGAGGAAGGCGCCGCAGGTGAGGCCGCGCTCCTGCCACACTTCGCCGCCCCTGGGGGTCGCGATGTCGTAGGC
>JAAZEM010000052.1 GCA_012512265.1 Armatimonadota bacterium
ACCGGCTTGATAACGCCGTCCGAGTAGTCCTCCAGCAGGCGGAAGGCACCTGCCAGATCCTCGAGCGGAAAGCGATGCGTCACCAATGCGCTCAGATTCGCCTTGCCCGATTGCGCGAGGCCGATAGCGCGCGGGTAGGTGTGGCAGAATCGGCGCACGAAGCGCACCTCCACCCCCTTGCGCCGGAAACTCGCAAGAGGCAGGGGCACTAGCTCCTCGGCGCAGCTCCCAATCGGCACGATGGTTCCCGCCGGCCGGACGACCTCGACCATCTGCTGGTGCGCCTCGACGGAACCGGCCGCCTCGAAGACGACATCCACGCCGCGGCCATCGGTGGCATCGAGGATTGCGTCCACCACCGGATCCGTACGCGGGTTTAGGACCTGTGTCGCGCCCAGGCGCTTTGCTGCCTCGCGCCGGGCATCGAGCGGCTCGCTGACAAAGACGGGGCCAGCTCCCGCGGCGAGCGCCGACATCAGCGTGACCAGGCCGATGGAACCAGCGCCCAAAATCGCCACGGAGTAGCCCGGCTGGATGGCCGCCAGATCGCTCGCGAAGAGGCCGATAGCCAGCGGCTCGATCATGGCGCCCTCGTCGTAGGAGAGCTCCGGCGGCAGCGGGTGGGCATACCGCTCTGGCACCGCCAGATACTCGCAATAGGCGCCGTGGACGGGCGGGGTTCCCAGGAAACGAACCGCGCGGCAGAGGTTGTAGCGCCCGGTCACGCATGGCTCGCACTCGCCACACGGAATGCCGGGCTCGACGGCGACGCGGTCGCCTGGGCGCAGCTTCCGCACATCCGGCCCGACGGCCACCACCTCGCCCGCCGCCTCATGGCCCAGGACAAATGGAAACTCCTCGACCACCTGCGAGCCGATGCACCCCCGCAAGTAGTAGTGCAGGTCCGAACCGCATACGCCCACGGAGCGGACGGCGACGAGCACATCTCCCGGACCCGGCTTCGGATCCGGCATCTCGCCTAACGCGACCTCGCGAATCGCCGTCAACAGCCCTGCCTTCATCTGCTCAACCCTCCCTGCGCACACTTTACGCCGGTCAGGCTGTGTGTTCCTCCTTGGCGGATCCGCCGCGGGGTTGCCACCACGACTATCCGGGGTAGGATCCTCCCGGGAGGAGGCAGTCATGGCGACGAGGATGCGTGGGGTGGTGCGTGCCCCAGAGTTCCCTGCCGGCATGGAGTGGCTCAACACGGCGGCGCCGCTCTCCCTGGCCGGCCTGCGAGGAAAGATCGTCCTGCTTGATTTCTGGACCTACGGCTGAATCAACTGCATCCACGTCCTCCCTCAGTTGAGGGAGCTCGAAGAGCGCTTCGCGGATTGCCTGGTGGTGATCGGCGTGCATTCGGCCAAGTTCACCGCCGAGAGCGTTTTCGCCAACCTGCGCCAGGCGGTGCTGCGCTATGATATCCGCCATCCGGTGCTCAATGATGCTGGCTCCATCGTCTGGCAAGAGTATGCCGTCTCTGCCTGGCCCACCACGGTCGTGATCGACCCGGCGGGGCGCGTGGTGGGCGAACATGTGGGAGAGTTCGAGGCCGGCCAGATGGCGGCTATCGTGCAAGAGATCGCCGATGAGTATGACCGCCAGGGGAAGCTGGATCGAACGCCCGTCGCGTGGCCGCTGGAGAAAGAGAGAGAGCCGGCGCGCCCCCTCTCCTTCCCCGGCAAGGTGTTGGCGGATGCCCGGTCGCGGCGGCTGCTGATCGCCGATACGGCGCACCACCGCATCCTTATCGCCACCCTCGATGGCGGGCTGATCGCCGTTGCCGGCTCCGGCTCGCCCGGCCTGCGCGATGGTGACTTCACAACGGCCAGCTTCCACTCGCCACAGGGGATAGCCCTCGATGGCGAGGTACTCTACGTCGCCGATACGGGAAACCACTGCATCCGGCGCGTCGACCTGCAGGCGCGCCAGGTGGAGCGCCTCGCCGGCACCGGGGAGCAGGCTCGCCTGGCCCGACGCGGAGGGCCCGCGCTGCAGACCGCGCTCAGCTCACCGTGGGATATCGCCCTACGCAACGGCACGCTGGTGATCGCCATGGCGGGCACTCACCAGCTCTGGGAGCTCGATCTGGCAGTGGGCGAAGCCCGACGGACCGTTGGCACGGGTCGCGAGGCGCTGCATGACGACACACTCCAGCGCAGCGCCCTTGCCCAGCCGAGCGGCCTTGCCGTTGCCAACGGCCTAATCTACTTCGCGGATAGCGAGAGCAGCGCCATCCGCGTGGCAAACTTGCAGGCCGACCGCGTCGAAACGCTCATCGGCGAGGGCCTCTTCGAATTCGGCGACCGCGATGGCCAGGGCCGGACGGTTCGCCTGCAGCACCCGCTCGGGATCGCCTTCCACGACCACTCCCTCTACGTGGCCGACACCTACAACAACAAGATCAAGCACATCGATCCCGCGCGCCGGACCACCGAGACGTTCGCGGGCACGGGAGAGGCCGACCACCAGGATGGCCCTGGAGATGAGGCACGCTTCTGGGAGCCGGGGGGCCTCAGCATCGCGAATGGCCGGCTCTACGTGGCAGACACGAACAACCACGCGATCCGCGTCGTCGACCTGGATACCCGGGAGGTGCAGACGCTGTCGGTAGGCGAGGCTTGAAACACCGCGGGTTCCGCTTTCACCACACTGAGATTCCGAGATAAGGAATCCGAAGCCTCGGAGGCATTGCGCAACCCGGCGCGCGGCG
>JAAZEM010000053.1 GCA_012512265.1 Armatimonadota bacterium
ACGAAAAGTGTCTGGTGGCAGCCCGAGGGATGGATGACTACGGGCACCGTGGTCGTGGTCGCCATTGTCGTCGCCTACGTGGTCTTCATGGTAGTGGTGAAGATCCTGCCGCGCGTGAGGAACATCGGGAAGATCTACCGTAGCGCCGCGGTCACGCGCCCCTGGAATGGTGGGGAATGGACAGGCCTACCCCCAGGGGAGATTCCACCCGGTTCGCGTACTCGCGTGCTGACCACCGACGGGTGATCCAGGAAAGCTCCTTTCCCTCATGTCCTGAAGGGACGGAACGATGCTGCAGATCTCCGCTCTCATCGCCGTACTGTTGTTTGGCGCTACCGTGGACGCCGCGGCTTCGCCGTGGCAGGAATGGCCCCCACGCGAGTACCTTCTCAAGAGCCTCGTGGAAGAGGTGCCGAAGATCCTGGATACCTACCACCCGGAGACCGGGCGCTTCGGGACCGAGCCATGGATCTGCACGGACCAGAACGTGATCTTTCCCCTGGCAGCGGCCTGGGCGATCAAGGATCCCGCCAACCCCTGGTACCATGACGAGAAGCTCCTCCAGGCGATTGCCAAGGGCGGCGAGGTGTTGGTCGATGAGATGGATCCTGCCGGGATGTGGACCTTCCGCAAGAAGGATAACTCCACGTGGGGGCAGATCCACATGCCCTGGACCTACAGCCGGTGGATCCGCGCCTATGCCCTGGTGCGTGACGCATTGCCCCAGCCCACGCGCGAGAAGTGGGAACGGGGCTTGCTGCTTGGCTTCAAGGGGATCCGGAAGTACGCCGGTGGCGGCATCCACAACATCCCCACCCACCATGCCATGGCGCTCATGATCGCGGGCGTCTGCTTCAACAACGAGGAGTGGCAGCAGGCAGCCCGCCAATTCATGGCCCGGGTGGTCCAGAAACAGGATCCGGTGGGCTTCTGGTCGGAGCATTTCGGGCCGGTCATCGGCTACAACGCGGTGTACGTCGAAGCCCTCGGGATCTATTATCACTTCTCGAAGGATCCGGTGGTCCTGGACGCCTTGCGGCGCGCGGCGCGTTTTCACGCGAGCGTCCTCTGGCCGGATGGTTCCTCCGTGGCGTGCATCGACGAGCGCCAGATCTACCACCGGGGCATCAATACGGGCAACGTCGGCCTGAGCTGGACGCCTGAGGGCCGCGGGTTTCTTCTGAAACAGCTGGCGCTCTATGCCGAAGGCGGCAAGCGCCTGGCGTCTGCCGACTACGCGGCGACGATGCTCCTCTATGGGGGCAGCGGCACGGGGATCCCCCCGACCGCGGAACGCGACGAGGGGAGCACGATTCTGGGAGATGGCGACGCGCTCATCCGGCGGGCCAAGCCCTGGCAATGGGCGCTCTCGGGATATGCATGCAAGCCGATAAACAACCGCTGGATCCAGGACCGGCACAACCTGGTCGATCTCTACCACGATGCCCTGGGTCTGGTGGCCGGCGGCGGCAACACCAAGCTCCAGCCCTACTGGTCCACCTTCACGGTGGGCGACCCGTCGCTGCTGCGGCACACCCCGGGCGACGAATCGCCCCAATTCGTCCCCGAGATTGACCTACGCTGGACGCCCGATACGGCCACGCTCCAGGATGGCAAGGACGCCTCGATCCTCTCGCTCGCGTATGGCGATGTGAAGTGCAGCGTCGCGGTTCACCCTCAGAAAGATGGCGCGCTCCACGTCACCTACCGTGCCCCGCGCGGCCAGCGCGTCGAGGGGCACCTGCCTCTCCTTCGTCGTTCTGCCAAGCTGCGCACGGCAAAGGGCGAAACGGTGCGTCTCGGCTCAGACGAGTGGGTGCTCGCGCGCGAGAAGGTGGGCGACCACTTCGTCTACGGCGGCCTGAAGGTGACTCTGCCCCCGGGGGCATCGCTGCGTTGGCCGGCGTACCAGCATGACCCCTACAAGAAGGATGGCAGCTCCTCCATTGGGAGCGCGAAGCTGGTGGTGGTGCTTCCCTTCACGGATGTGGAGGAGCAAACCGTCGTCCTGTCGCACGAGTCACCGTCGCCATTCGATGGACTTGCCTTCGAAGCACGCGACCTCCGCTTCACGCACAGCGAGGGCACCTACACCAAGCGCCTGGATGACCTCGGTTCCCAGTTCATCGGCCGGACGAAGGTCGGCTCGACGCTCACCTTCACGCTCCCAGAGGTGAAGCCCGGGCGCTACGAGCTGCTCGGCGAGTTCGTCATGGCGCACAGCTATGGGATCGTCCGGGTGCTACTCGATGGCAAGCCGGTGGGGCAGCCTTTCGATGGCTATTGCGATGGAGTGGATGGCGACGGCGAGCGCGTCTCCTTCGGCCAGGTGGAGCTCGGGGCGGGCCCGCATGAGGTGAGCGTGGAGCTCATCGGGAAGAATGAGAAGGCGACGGCGATGCTGTTCAGCGTGAAACGCTGGCTGCTGCGCCCCATCGGCCGGTAGATTCTATCCGAACAGCAAGGGGTGGTACCGGCGCCCCAGTAGCGGGCGCGGTGGCCACCCCTTGTCATATCCCCTTGGAAGACGCGCCTTGTCCCGTCAGCGGGTGCGGGCTGAGCATTACGGGATGACCGCGATGCACTCGATCTCGACTTCGAGGCCCGGGCGGGCGAGAGCGGCGCCCAGGGTGGTGCGCGCCGGCCGGTGATCGCCGAACACCTCGGCGTAGACCTGGTTCATCACGGCAAAATCGCGCTGCACATCCGTGAGGATCACCGTCGTCTTCACGACATGATTCAGCGACGAGCCGGCCTCCTCCAGAATGGCGCGAATATTCTCGAGCGCCTGGCGTGTCTGCGCGGCGACGCCGCCGGGCACGATCTCGCTCGTGCCGGGTAGATAACCCACCTGCCCGGAGACATAGAGCATGTTGCCAACGCGCACGGCGCCCGCCAGCGGAATGCTTGGGTGTGGCTTGATCGACTCCAACATCGGCATGCAAGGCCTCCTTTTCGTAAAACCCCTTCGTGACCAGGCGCGTGCCCTCCTTCCGCTCCCTCTCACCGTTCGCTGCCACGGTGGAGGGATCGACTGCCCTGGGCGCGCGCATTCCTTCGCTCTGCCCACCCGCGCTCTGGCAGGAGATCAGGACGGCGCGGGGCAACCAATCAGAAAGCTTTGTGGCAGGCAGGGGGGAGGTGAACGAATGCCGAACCATTAGGCGATGAAGATCCTCGGGCATCGGCGTTTCGGGGTGTCTCATATGGAGAGAACGACATGATTCTTCTAGGTATCGTTTTTCTGGCATTCGGGCTGTCGGCGGTATCGGCGGCAGAGGCGCCCTTGCTTCCTCTCGATACAGCGGAGGGCGTGCGCGCGACTATGACCCCTCGGGGAGTCACCTCGAAGATCGAGGTGGTCACGGGGGAGGGGAACACGACAGACGGCAAGGGGGCGCTTCACCTGGAAGGGACTTCGCCCACCGCCCAGGGGAATAAGTACTTCGGGGTCAGAATCCCGCTGAAGGAGCCGGTCGATCTCCGCGAGCGGCGGATTCTCATCGATGCCCGGACGAACTTCCCGGTGGAGACCCGGGCGTTCTACGTGCGCCTCTACAACCGGGGGGAGAAGCAGCCTGCTTGGAGTTTCGCTTCCTGGAGTGGCCAGCTCCGGAAAGAGTGGCGCACCTTCTCCATCCAGGTGGGCTTCAGTCCGGATGGCCTGGACTGGGAGGCCTCGGTTGTCGAGAATCGTGTCGCCAGTCACATCGATGCCATCGAGCTGATCATCGGCACGTCGGAGGACGAGAAGACCGTCGATCTCCTGTGCGATAACATCCGTGTCGCCGAGCGCATCCAGACGATCCAGGATCTGAAAGCGCCGAAGCCACTCGTGCGCGAGACGGTGCTGGTGCGTGATGGGAAGCCGGTGGCGACGATTATCCACCCTGAGAGCCAGGCCGGGCGCAAGGCGGCGCAGGCCATCTCGGACGCGGTGAAGGCGCAAACGGGAGTAGCGCTCCCCCTTCGGGCGGCGACGCTCGCCGACCGCGAGCGCGAAGCGGCAGAGACGCAGGTGCTCCTAGGGAACGTGGATACGAATCCGGCGCTGCTCCTGCCCTACGCGCGGTATCAGACGCCGGTCGATAGCGTCTGTCCCGGGCCGGGCGGCTACCTGGTCCACACCATCCATGACCCCTACGGCAAGGGGACGAACCTGGTGGTCGTGGGGGCGACAGACGATGCCGGTTTGGAGCGCGCCGCCGCGACATTCGCCGGCATTATCGCAAAACAGGCGAAGGGTCAGGCGCTTGTCCTGCCGCGCCTCTTCGAGCGTGGCTACAGTGATGAGTTCCTGAAGCGGTTTGCCTGGGCCAGCTCCAAGCCGGATCCTAAGCGATTGGAGCAGGGGCTCGCCGAGGGCCGCCGGGCCCTGGAGACGGGCCGGCACACCTCGGTCGCCGGCGTGCTTGCCAACGTCGCCAACCGGTATCGCTTCACCGGCCACAGCGTGGAGGCGAAGCTCTTCGTAGCGCTGTGGGACCTCTATGGCGAGAGCGCCGTGGCCGACCCGCGCAAGTTTGGCGGCCCGTGGGGCTTCGATAGCGACTTCCCCTCCGTCCTGGTCGTTTCCGGCTGGGATACCATTGAGGAAGACCCCGCGCTCACGGATGAGGAGCGCCTGCGTGTCACCAAGATCATGGCGCGCTGGCTGACCGAGGCGGTTATCCCCAGCGTCGGCACGAGCGCCCATCATGTACCGCACAACCACCAGACGTTCCCCGGCCTGGGGGCGCTCATGGCGGGCCTCTACTTCTCTAACGGCTATAACGTTCTGGAAGGACCCCGATGGCTTGCCATCGCGGATAACCTTTTCCGCCCGCAGGCAGAGCGCTTCAAGCCGCACGAGGACTGCAACGGCTATCAGTGGCTCACCAACGGGCACCAGATGCGCTATGCCCTGGCCCGGCCCTACTTCGCCCTCTTCACCAACGGCAGCGGGCAGAAGGTGATCGATTACTGTATCGGCACCATGGATAACCTCGGCTATCAGGTGCCCTATGGCGATACCGGCTCCTGGCAATGCTGGACCAGCGAGTTGGTGTGCCTCGATATGTTCGCCTACGCCACGGGGGATCCCGCGGCGACCTGGGTAGCGAACCACAAGCGCCAGCTCCGGAATCTGATGGAGACCCACGCTTTCTACCGGCCTGACAAGGGCGAACGACCCACGCGCTTTGATGGCGTCCGGGTCTGGCCTCTGGAGCCGATGTATTACCACTCCTTCAAGGCCGAGGAGCGCCCGCCCCTGGAGCGCTGCTTCGACAAGGTCTCCTTCCGCGAGGCGCTCGATCCCAAGGCAGCCTACTTGCTCCTCGATGGGCTGAGCAACGGCGGGCACAAGCACCTGGATGGCAACAGCATTCCGCGGCTCACCCAGCACGAGCGGATCTGGCTGGCCGATAACGACTACTTCAAGGCGCAGACGAAGTATCACAACACGGCTCTCGTCTTCAAAGAAGGACAGGGGACGCCCATCCCCGACTACATCGAGCTGGTAGGTGCCAGCGAGACGAAGCGCTATGGGTATAGCCGGTCGCGCGCCTCTGGCTACTCGGGCGTGGATTGGGACCGGGCGATCGTCTGGGTGAAAGAGCACAAGGCATTCCTGGTGCTCGATCGGATGACGGCCCGGGAGGTGGGCGAGTATCAGCTGCGCGTCCTTTGGCATGGCGTGGGCGAGGTGGTCCCCGCCGCGGATGGCATGCTCCTGCGCCAGCAGGGCCCGTCGCTGCGGATTCAGATGGCGCCTGGGCCCCGGGTCTCGATCAAGGATGACCCCGAGCTCGGCACCAACTGGCGTGGCTACCCGTACGCCGAGCCGGTCGTCCGCAGCATGACCGCGACCGCGACCGTGCGCCTCAAGGCGGGAGAGAGCTACCTCTTCGCCACGGCGCTCCACTCGAATCCGGCGGGCGATACGGTGCCCTGGAGGATGGTCCATCTCGCCGGCACCGATGCCGTGCGAGTTTCCACCGGCAAGGAGGTCTTTGTCGTTGGTATGGGCCCGGCGAAGGCGCTGCCGACGGCCGATCTCAGCACGGACGCGCACGTCTGGGCGATGGACCAGCATGGCGTCACGGTACTCGATGCCACGCGCGCCGCGCTTGGAAAGACGACACTGCACGCGTCCAAGGCGCGGGCATCCGCCGACCAACCGGCCAGGGTCGCTCCCCAGTTGGTGCGTATCCCATCGCGGCCGGCCGTGCCCAACCTGCAGGCCGGTGGTCAGGCCCCCGCGCATCCCGTCGTCTGGGCTGTGCGGCCGGCGCCCGAGCGGCTGATCCTCTCCGGCAACATGAACCGACCCGGCGCCGTGAACCTGGGCGTGAAGCTGACGGTGGATCCGGAGCCCGCCAAGGCGAACGTCTTCAGTCCCACCGGCCCCAACCGGGCCGAGGCGCTGTTGGATGGCGATGCCCAGAACTCGACGGCGACCTCCGTGATGTGGGATCCGGATCAGAAGGTGACAGCCACGCTCGATCTCGGCGCACCCTGCCTGGTGGAGCGCGTGCACTGGGCACAGTGGTGGGCCACCACGTCTAGCAAGAAGACATCCTATCTCCCCGAACAGACGGTGGTCTTCCTGAGCAACGATAACTTCCAGGCAGATGTCCGCCGCGTGGGCGTCGTCACCGATGCCGGGCCGCATCCCAACTTCGGGACGCCGATCAACTACGCGGTGGACGCAGGGAAAGCGCCTGCACGTTACGTCCGGATCGAGTTCACGCCGAAGGCGGGATCGGCTATCTACCTCTCCGAAATCGTTGTGGAGGGGCGTCCGACGGCGGAAGGCGTCGACGCCGTGCCCTATGAGTTCACGCGCATCGTCACGGCGAAGATGGGCAACGGCGCGCCGGATGGTCTCTTCGCGGCCACCGGGCAGGGAGGCCTGCTCGCGCTGAACGCGGATGGCTCGACGCGCTGGACGGTGTCGTACCCGTGCAAGCTGAACGATGTCGCTGCGGCGGATCTCGATGGGGATGGCCGCGACGAGGCGATCATCGCGCGCTCCGATCACCATGTCACGGCCGTCGATGATGCCGGGAAGGAGCTTTGGAGCAAGCAGCTTCCCTATTACCGCCGGAATCCAATCGTTGGTGTGGTCCTCACCGGTGATCTCGATGGCGATGGGAAGCCGGAAGTGATCGCCGGCGCGGACAACTGGCGCTACTACGCGTTCAAGGCGGATGGCACCGAGTTGTGGAATTACGAGAGCGTCCACCGCTCGACCGCGGGTGCTGTCGCCGACCTGGATGGCGATGGCAAAGACGAGGTCCTCTGCGGCACTGAATACTACTGGACATCGACGCTCCGCGGCGATGGGCTGCAGTGGTGGAGATACAACTTCGGGCCCTTCTGTTACGATATCGCGACCGGCTCCTTCGATGGCGATAAGACTCGGGGCGTGGTGTATGGTGGCGGAGACGGCCACATCCACTATGTCAGCTTCGATGGCAAGCTGCGGATGAAGTTCCAGACCGGCGAGGAAGTACGCGAAGTGGCGACGGGCGATCTTGATGGCGATGGTCGTGATGAGATCCTCGCCGGGTCGCTCAGCAACAACGTCTACTGCTTCGGCGCCGATGCCAAGCTGCGCTGGCGCCGCGACCTCGGCTCCGCCATTACCGCGCTGACCGTGGTGAAGGGGCTGGTGGTCGTGGGAACCGATGCTGGCCAGCTCTACACCCTCGACAAGGACGGCAAGCCCGTGGCTGTGTCCGAGCTGAAGTCGCGCGTGATCGAGGCTGTACCCTATGGCGACGGCATGGCGGTCGTGACCGCCGATGGACGCGTGCGGCAGCTGCGCGCCACTCGCTGATTGCCGCTGCCTTTCAATAGCCGCCGGGGGGCGGGAGAACGCCCCGGCCCCCGGCGGCACACCCTGTATCTAAGGAGCCAGGAGATGGATGCGAAGCTGTTCGAGGAGGCCGCGAGCCGCGCGAGAAGCTATGTCACCACCGGTCACCTGCCATGCGCCTTGCTGGCCGTAGCCAACCGGAAACGCATCCTCTTCCAGCGGGCCTTTGGAGCCGGTGGGGAGGAAGAGCCGCTCCTGTGGGAGTGCGCCTTTCCACTGGCATCCATCACCAAATCGATTGTAGCCGTCGCCATCGCGCGCCTGGTGGAGAGGGGAACGCTGGATTACACCGACCCCGTTGCCCGCCATCTACCAGAGTTCGTGACGGCGCCCTGGCGCGAGCGGATCACCCTGGGCGATATCTTCACGCACTCCACTGGTCTCGCGTGCATCAGCTTTACCGACTTCGTCGAGCGCGGCGAGTCCGGCGAAGAGGGATACAACTCGCTCTTCGCGCCGGATCCCGTTTATGAGCCGGGCACCCGGTACCAGTACGCCACGCTCACCTACCAGCTCCTCAACGCCGTTATCCGGCGCCGGCTCGGGGTGTCGATGTCACGCTTCCTCCAGGAGAACCTCTATTCCGCGTGCGGCATGACCCACACCGCTTTCAACCCCGTTGAGCCGGCGCGCGCCATGCCCGCGGTGGACCACCCGGCGGATACGCCCGAGCGCCTGCGCCGCTTTGGCGATTTGGAGCCTTCTGGGGCTGGCCTCTGGTCGACCGCACCGGACCTGATCCGGCTGGCGCAGGCCCTCCTGACCCCGGGCAAGCTCCTCACTCCCGAGGTGTACCGCCGGCACACGGAGCTGAGGCCCAGTCTGCCCGCCGTGGGGGGCGACGGGGTCAGCCGGCGCACCTGGGGCTGGAACCGGGAGATCCGCCCTGAGTTCACTCGCCAACCGGAGAGCGGCTTTTTCCACGGGGGTGCCACCGGCACGCTCCTCTGGATCGATCCGGACGCGGATCTCATCTTCGTCTTCCTCACCAACCGTTGGGGAAGCGGCAACGAGCACTGCTTCATCACCCTCGATGCCCTCTACGGGGCCGCGTAGCCGGGGGAGGGAGCGGGCCACGGTGTGACGAGCTGGCATGCCTTGATGTCGGCTGGTGGCCGCGCGCCCGGGTGGGGCGGGGTTGGAGAGAGTCATGCGCCTGTCCATCGGCTATCAGCTTCCAGATGAGGATGACTCGCTCGTCGAGATCGTGCGCGACTATCGCGAGAGCATCGCGGAGGTCTATTTCGCGCTCCCTGGGCATGCAAGCGGGCGCTCTCCTCTCGGTGGCGCCGGCGGGGAGGGGGATCCCGAGGCGCGCGCGATCCTGATGGAAGAGCTGGCTGCCATCTCGGAGATGGGCGTCGAGCTGGTGCTCCTACTCAACGCCGCGTGTTATGGCGAAGAGGCGATCTCGCGGGCGTTCGCGGAGAGCATCCGGAAGACTCTGCGCGACTTTCTGGCAGAGCTACCCCTCGCGGCGGTCACCACCACCTCTCCCTTTGTCGCCCGGGTGATCAAGGAAGCGTTCCCGGAGCTGGAGACGCGCGCCTCAGTGAACATGCGCGTCGGCACGGTGAAGGGGATGCAGTATCTGGCGGATCACTTCGACGGCTTTTGCATGCAGCGCGAGTATAACCACGATCCGGATCAGATCGAGGAGCTGAAGGCGTGGTGCGATGCCCACGGCAAGCGCCTCTATTTCCTGGCAAACAGCGGGTGCATGCGCTCCTGCTCGTGGCAGAGCTTCCATGATAACCTGGTGGCCCATGAGGCCGGAGCCAGCACGAGGGACAACGTCCCGCTGGGGTATCCCAGTCCCTGCTGGGAGTTTATGGCGCGGAGGGAGAACTGGGTGGCGTATCTCCAGAACACGTGGGTACGCCCGGAGGATTTGCGCCACTACGAGCGGTGGTTTTCACTGGCGAAGCTCGCGACGCGGATGCATTCCAACCCCAGGAGGGTGGTGGCGGCGTATGCCCGCGGGCGGTTCCACGGCAACCTGCTCGATCTCACGGAGCCGAGCTATGCCCCGCTCCTGCGAGGCTACATCCTGGACAACCAGCGCTTTCCGGACGACTGGTTCGAACGGACGGCCAGCTGCGACAAAGCCTGCCACCGGTGCGCTTACTGCGAGAGCGTGCTACAGCAGGTGCTGGTGAGCGTCGAGGAGCTGCTTCGCGGGGTGCAAGGAGGGTCAAGATGCTGACAGCGGAAATGGTCAAGAAGGAAGCGAAGGCGCTGGGGGCCGATCTGGTGGGGATCGCCTCGATGGATCGTTACGAGGGCGCTCCCCTGCAGATGGACCCGCGGCAGATCATGCCCGAGGCACGCTCGCTGATCGTGATGGCGTTCCGGGTGATGCGCGGGAGCCTGCGCGGGATTGAGGAGGGCACCTTCTTCTCGAACTACTCGGCGATGGGCTACGGCGGTCTCACCTACCTCTACATGCCGTTGGTCGTGATCAACCTGTGCCGCTTCATCGAGGACCACGGCAAGGAGGCGATTCCGATTGGACACCAGAGTGACTGGCGCGCCATCGATGGCAACGGCTTCCTGCGCGAGGGGTATAGTCGGCCTGTCGAGCCGGGCCGCGCCGCACCCGATGTGATGATCCACCTGCGGATCGCAGGCTTCCTGGCCGGCCTGGGCGAGATTGGCTACAGCAAGGTCTTCCTCACCCCGCAATTCGGCCCGCGCCAGCGCCTGGGAGTCGTCCTCACCGAGGCGGAGCTGGAACCGGACCCGATCTACAACGGTCCGAAGCTGTGCAACCGCTGCATGGCGTGCGTGCGCGAGTGCCCTGGCAAGGCGATCAGCGCGACGAAGACGGTGAAGGTGACCCTCGCCGGCCACGAGGTGGAGTGGGGAGAGCTGGACACCGCCGCGTGCGACATCGCCTTCCGCGGCGGCCAGGTGGCCGACCCAGACCACGACAGCCCAGAGTACATGGAGTCGCTGTACGGCAAGAAGATCACGCGTAGCCCAATCACGCCGTTCTACCGGAAGCCGCGCAACCTCTACAACACGGGCCAGGCGATCTGCGGCGGACGCGGGTGCCTGCGTGCCTGCATGATCAATCTGGAGAAGCGCGACGTGCTGGGCAACAAGTTCGACCAGCCGTTCCGCCGCCGCAAGCCCTGGAAGATGGATTGGTCCGATACCGGCGTGTCTCCCGAGAGCCAGGCCAAGGGCGAAGCCGACTGACATGGGCCGCGCTCAGAGGAGCACGCGCTTGACGCTGCGCACGCCGGCTCCTCCGCCCTGAAGAACCGGACGGTAGGGGCCGGTGCCCTGATCGACGACGGTATCGTCGGCGTCGATCACGAACAGATGCACTCCGAGGTCCTCAATTAGGCGGCGCAAGTTCGGCAGGGAGCCCTTCTTGATCGCCTGGATCTCCCTCTCCTGCGCGGAGCCGCGAAAGACGAGGACCGCTTTGCGGATCTCGTGCGTGCCGTAGCCGGACGGGTCGCCATAGAGGCCATAGTCGCGCAGGAGTTTCTCGCGGTCGAGCTGCTGGTAGTAAGTGGCGATCTGCAGCACCGAGCGCAAGAGCGACTCGGGGCTCTTCTCGCGTTTCCTCTTCAGCTCGACTACGTAAACGCCGCGCGCATTCTCGATGCCTGGGCTCTCCTCTTTCACTTGCGTGAGCAGGTCGATCTCGCCGATTCCCGCGCCCCGTTGCGCCTGAAGGGGCACCTCGTAGTCGATTGGCTGGCCGAGCAGGCCAAAACAGTCGCCGCCATGATCCCGCGAGTAGTTGTAGAGCGCGATAGCTAGGCGTCGCTCGCTGGTGGCACTTCGAGGGGTGGTGGGCGTGCTGACGGTGCCATCATGGCCTTGGCGATAGGGCATCGCTCGCTGTGGGGAGATGCCCACGGAACCGAGGAGCTGTGCCACCTGGATGCGCAGTAGCTCCTCAGCGATCACCTCCGCGAAGGGCTCTTGCGTGTCGGAAGTCTGGCCGGCACGGCCAACGCAGGGACTGCTGTAGAGACGAGCGAGGGGTTGGGTGAAGAGGAGTTCCCGCACGGTGCGGATCGTCGTCTGCCTCTTGCGATCAGCCATCGGGATCTCCGACGGATAGACGAGCGCGCCAAGAGCGGCCCCGGAGGACTCGGGGAACCCGTGCGGGCTCTCCGGGCCCTCCGCAGGCCGGTTAGATTTAGAGCTGGACCTGCGCCCAGGCCTTCTGGAGCGCGCGCTTCGCGTTGGCGACGACGACCTGGCTGGTCTCGCCCCACGCGGCGATCGGCTTCACCTCGAAGCTGACGATCCGCGGCTCGCCGGCCTTCAGGTAACCGCAGCGGAGCAGCTCCTGCATGAAGTCGGCCAGCTCGGCGACGCCGTTCTCGCCGCCCTCAACGCCGAAGCGCGGGTGCTCGTCGCCATAGGCCGGGTGCGAGCTGTCGCGCATGACGCAGTTGCCGATATGCGCGTGGACCATGTGGTCACCCGCCGTTCCCAGCATGTCGGCCGAGGTCTCGCCCAGCAGCGGCGCGTGCGACAGGTCGAGCATCAGGCCAAAGGAGGGGAACTCCTTGCGCACGCGCTTCGAGACTTCCACAGCCTCCTTGGTGGGGCCGATGAGCGCGTTCTTGCCAAACGGCACCCGGTCGAACGTCTCCAGGACGACGGGCATCGTGCCACACTGGGCGGAGTAGGCACACAGCTCGAGAAGCGAATCGACCAGGCGGTCGGTCGCCTCGCCGTACTTCGAAGGGTCGTCCGGCACGGGTCCGGAAAGGACGCCGAAGCCGACGCAGCCCAGCTCGTAGGCCATATCCATGCAGCGCTTCAACTCGGTGATGCACGCCTTGCGGGCCGCGTCGTCGAGGGTGCAGAGGCTCAGCTTCTGGGTGAGCATGCACGGCTGGCCACCGAAGGCGGCCTTCATCCCCGCCTCCTTGATCAGCTTCGCCGCTTCCTTGCGCACCTGGGGGTCTTCCATCCGCGTCACCTCAACCGCGGTGAAGAAGGGATCCTCGGCGATCTCGCGCAGCGTCTCGAGGATCGGCCCCTCGCCCTTGATGCACTGAGGATAGGCCATAAAATGGATCAGGCCCACATCCGCATAACGGTAAATCGATTCCATGCTTGCACCCTCCATCGATAATCACGCCCGCCAGCTCGCGTTGAGAATCCCTCCGGGAGACACGGCGCAACCCACACCATCCAACCAAGGCCAGGGTCGCCGGGCTCTGGCGAAGGGACTTCCGCCACTCCACTGCCGGGCATCAGGCATTTTCACTATCTTTTTGGAGGTTGAACACCGAGAATCCTTTTCCACTGTGCGCTGACGGGAGGAGAGGGCGCGCCGTGCATGGAAGCATCTGCCAGGAGGGCAACCCGAATGAAGCAGCAACTGCTTGCACACCGCCCGGTGGTCGTGGCGCACCGGGGGGCGTCTGTCGAGGCGCCTGAAAACACGCTCGCCGCGTTCCGACGCGCCCTGGAGCTGGGCGCGCCCGCAATGGAGCTCGATGTCCACCGAACCGCGGATGGAGAGCTCGTCGCGATCCACGATGCCACCGTGGACCGCACCACGAATGGCACCGGCGCCGTCGCGGAGATGACGCTGGAGGCGCTGCGCCAGCTGGATGCCGGCGCGTGGAAGGGCAAGGCGTTCGCGGGCGAGCGGATTCCCACCCTGGCGGAGGTGTGCCGCTTGGCGCGCGGGCGGGCGTCGCTCGTAGTTGAGATCAAGGCCGCCGGGATCGCCGATCAGGTGGTCGCCACGCTCGAGGCGGAGGGGGTGCTGGACGAGAGCTTCGTCATCTCCTTCTCCCAGGAGACTGCCCGGCGCGTGAAGGAGCTCCGCCCGGACACGACCGTTGGCCTCCTTTCCGGCAAGGCGGAGGACCTGCCCCTGGTGGCCGAGTTGGGCCTGGACGCATTCTGCCCCCACCATGCTGCGGCCACGGAGGAGATGGCGCGCGAGCTCCACGCGGCGAATCGGCTCCTGAGCGTCTGGACGGTGAACGACGAGGAGGGGATGCGCCGGATGGCGGCGCTCGGCGCCGATCTTATCACCAGCGACAACCCCGCCCTGGCCCTGAAGGTGCTCCGCCGCGAGTAGCCACGCGGCTCCGGTCACTCAGCGCGCGCCGGAAGGTACCGGCGCGCGCGCTCCTGCCTCCGCCGCGCCTGCCCCCACACCTCTATGATGGCGGCGAGCCCCATGTAGAGGAAGAACGTGAACACCCAGGTGGAGTTCTGCCCAGCCGGGAGCGACAGGTCGACCTTTTTCCAGGCCTCTGGCGTGCTCCCGAGGGCGAAGAAGGCGCAGCCCGGGTTGAGATAGAGCGTCCAGGCGAGGATGCCTGGTTGATGCGCGGGCCCTTTCCATGCGTCGGTGTTGAGGAGGGGGAGGAGTATCAGCGCGACGCCGAGCGTCACATAGGTGAAGATGCCGGCCTGGAGCCGGTTTCCTCTCACGACGGAGAAGAAGCGCGCCATCGCTATCCAGAGGAGCGTGCCAGAGAGCGCGACGCCGAGTGCAGCCAGAATGATTCCGGTGATCTGAACCCAGTCCGTGTGTCCGGCGAGCGGGAAGCCGGTGACAATCACGATGGCCCCGGTGAGGAAGAGAAAGAGGATGTAGGCCGGGCCCGAGGCATAGCCCCCCGTAAAGAGCCACGAGCGCGCGAAACGCGTCAGCGGCCCGCGGGAAACGCCGGCTTCGAGCGCGGGCACCTCGCCGTAGATCTCGGTGGCATCGCCGGTGCAAAAGAAGAGCGCAAGCAGCGCGAGCGCGAGGAAAAGCGTGCCGCCTAGAATTGCTGCGGCTTCGCGCAACTCTTCCACCGAGGTGCTCTGGGGCACTCCCCCGAGGATGCTCCCAATGCAACAGAACGCCATCGCCGTGAAGAAGGTCCAGGTGAGCCAGCGGAGGGCGCCCGGGCATTCCGATACGCCCGCTTCCAGCTTATGCGCGGCGCCGGCGGTGGCCAGAAGCGCGGCCAGCAAGGTGAGCACCAGGCTGGGAATCCAGTTGGGCACGTGCCAGCGGTAGAAAGTCGTCTGCTCTGGGCCGAAGAAGACGGCGAACATCGGGTTGAACCCGGCGAAGAGCATCGCGTCCATCGGGCCAGACTGTATGGTGGCGCCCACGCAGAGGCCGAGGGCAAGGACCGCCATGTAGGTCGCGGCGGTTGAGATCACCGTGGTGCGTGCCATCGCGGAGATGAGCAGGCCGAGCGCCCCGCAAAAGAGGGTGGCACCCGCGAGCATCAGGTAGGTGATCGCGATCTCTCCCGGGGAGATGCCGCCCAACATGAAGCAGATCCCCGCAAGCGGGAGCGACGCCGTGAGCAGGAGCGCCGCGAACCCAAACGCTGAGAGTAGCTTGCCCTCAGCGATCTCTCGTGGGCGGATCAAGGTGAGCATCAGCAGATCGAGAGTGCGCTGCTCGCGTTCGATCGTGACCATCCCGGCGGTCAGCGCGGGCATGATGATCGTGAGCATCGCGGCCTGGGTCACGGAAAGCACCTTAAAGAGATCGCGCCCGACCGGATCCGCGTAGATCTCTATCGGTTGCTTCAGCGCCATGCGTTGCTTGAAGAAGTAGGCACAGAATAGCACGATGGAGAGGAGCATCACATACCAGAAAAGGAGCCAGTAGGCGCGATTCCCGCGGATCCGCGTGCGCAACTCCTTCCACAACACGGGATTGCTCGGACGAATGGCCGGCACCTGTAGCATCTCTCTCCCCCTATGGCGGCCCCGCCATCTCACGAAACGATGCCCCGGGTCACCTTCATGAAGATCTCCTCGAGATCTGTCTGCACCTCATCGAACGACTGGACGCGGACGCCATTCTCAATCAGCCGGCGCAAGAGGGCGTGTTGCGCGGTCTCATCGCCCGCGAATTCGATTCGGATGGCGGAGTGGACCTCATCCACGCTGGCGGAGAGGATGCCCTCCATCGTCTCTAGGAGCTCGATCGCCCGATCTGGCTCGTCCAGAACCCGCACCAGGAGCACCCGCCCGCCCCTCACCTGGCGCATGATCTCCTGAACGCCGCCGCTGATCACCAGCTTCCCCTTCTCGATGATCCCGATCTTGTTGCAGAAGTCGGCAAGCTCCGGGAGAATGTGCGAGGAGATGAGGATCGTCTTCCCCATGCTCTTCAACTCTTTGAGCAGCTCCTTGATCTCGATCCGGGCGCGGGGATCAAGACCAGAGGCTGGCTCGTCGAGGAGGAGCACCTTGGGGTCGTGGACAAGCGTTTTCGCCAGGCAGAGGCGCTGCTTCATCCCGCGTGAAAGCTCCTCGACGTAGGCGTCGCGCTTCCCGGTGAGGTCCGTCAGCTCCAGCACATCCTGGACGACGTGGTGACGGCGTTCTGTGGGGATCTTGTAGGCGGCGGCGAAGAAGTCGAGGTACTCCCAGACTTTGATGTCGTCGTAGACGCCGAAGAAGTCTGGCATGTAGCCGATGACGGCGCGGACCGCCTCCGGCTCGCGAACGATATCGAAGCCGGCGATGGTCGCCGTTCCGGACGTGGGGCGCAGGAGGGTGGCGAGCATCTTGATCGTCGTCGTCTTCCCGGCGCCGTTGGGGCCGATGAAGCCGAAGATGTCGCCCTCTTCCAGGTGGAGGCAAAGGTCGTCCACCGCGACCAGTGTCTTATACTCCTTGCGCAAGTGCTGGATCGTGATCAACAGGCCACCTCCCACAAGAGCCGTCGCGGTGCTAGCGCAGGCGAACGCTTAGCCCCAGGTCGTCCATTCGGTATTCCCCGCCATCCACTGAGACGCGCGCTTCAAGCAGGTTGCGGGGCCCGTAAACGGCCTGCTCTGGACGCGGCACGCGGTAAAGATCACCGTCTCGCGGGAGCTCCACCCAACGCTTCGCGCGAGAATCGAAGACCGAGATCTCAAGCCTGCCTGGAGTGGTGATCCATGCCCCGGCCGGCTTGAAGGTAATCTCGGAAATCCGATTGCCGGTGTCGGGGAGCGAGAAATGCTTGACGATGTAACCAGATGGAGGGATCTCAATCTTACCATCTGGGAGTGGGCGTACGTTGGACGTGCGCTTCTGCACGTAGCTGGGGATCATGCCCGCCGGGATGGTGAGGCCGCCGCCTCGCGCGTTAGGCAGCGACAGGCGGAAGACGTAGAGCGTGACCCGGGTTTCCGCCGCTCGCCGGCGCGTGATCTCAATCGGAACGCCCGCAGGATCGCCCCAGGCTATCAGGATAGGGGTGGGACCAAAGGCGTCCCGGTCCAACTCCTGCCTGATCGAACTCAGCGCGGTATCGAGGATTCGCTTCTCGGCAGAGAGATGGGATGGTGGCAGGGGTGGAATCCATCTCGCGCTCGGAACCAGCATCGTCTGCCCTCCCGAGGCTATCGCGCCGACCTTCTGCGCCACCTGCCCCCAGAAGAGAACGCCCCCTTCGAGGTGGCACCGCGTGCCATTCTCGATCGTTCCCCCAAGTCCATTCGCCTCAAGGTGGAGCTTGGCCGTGACCGCTCCCCCGAGCTCCTGGCGTATCGGGCACGTGAAGATGCACGTGGAGTTCATGTGCATCGCGATCTCTTCCAGCTGGGTCTCGTTGCCAAGAGTGAGGGAGACGGGCAGCAGGGGCCGTTCCCATATGTTGGCCCACGCCTTCGCCTCAGCGAGGCCGACGGTGCCGGGAGCCTTCAACGTGTAGCGGGCACGCACGGGCGAGAAGAGACCGAGGTAGGCCATTCCGGTGGCGGTGTGCGAGCCGGCCTGGCTTTCGACCACATCCAGCCGGTAGAGACGCGCCACGCTCCCTTTGGCGCTCACGGTAAGGAGATACGCCACCCCGCAGAAGAAGAGCGCGATCGCCGGCGTGGTTGCCCACGCGTACTCCAGGCGGTTGTGGTAGCGGAGCACCCGGTAGTTGATCGGAACCAGGCAGAGGAGGTAGGCGAGGAAGAAGAGGCCGATCAGCTGGGCATCGGGGAGATCCATCGATGGGTTGGTGGCTACGGTGTTTGCCAGTTCAATGAATAGCCCAGGGCGCTGGATAGGCAGGCATCCTGCCTGCCCCGTGAGCGCGATGCGGGGAGCAGTTCGCCCTCCCAGAATCTCCTGCCAGAGGGCAGTCTGGCCGGCCCACCCGCGCACGGGCGCCTGGGAATCATCGAAGGCAAGGAAGAGGATGGTGCCATTCCCCTGCAGGCGCGACACGATGAGCGGCACATCGCCTTGCGAGATCCACACTCGTGCGCCAGGCACCGGCTGCCCCGCGGCAACGACCGCCGGCCCAGGCGGCATCGTGCCGCCAAACTGCGCCTCCAGGGCAGAGAGCGAGGAGGGGGTTCTCGGGACGGGATTGGCGACCGGCAGGAGGTCTTTCCAGAAGGGATCGCGCAGTCGGGCCACATCCGAGCCACCGGAGATCACCAGGGTGCCGCCATCCGCGACCCACTCGAGGAGCGCCTCCCACTGCTCCACGGAGAGGGCGCGCACCGGCGTCGTCCCCAGGGCAACGACGTCCACCGAAGAGTAGGCGAGGGAGACGGGAGGGAGGCCGACCGCGTCGGTGTGCGCCACACAGGCTACTCGTTGGTCATCAACCGCGCCATGCTGGGATGTCGATGGAGGACCCACGGGGGTACCTTGGACGAAGCTGAGCGCGGAGCGATCCTCGGAGACGGCGAGGAGAACGCGGTCATGCTCGCTGAAGATGCGCACGCTGGCTTCGGCGGCAACGTCCCGGAAGCGGACAAAGACGCGTTGAACCGGATCGTCCACATGCACGAAGAGGTGGTGGCGCTGGCGTGCCCCGGCGGGGAGCCGGATAGTTCGCCGCGTCGCGGTCTCCTGGGGGCGCGAACGCGTGGAGAGGGACGCGACGAGATCGCCGTCCACCTCCCTCCCGTTGTTTTCCAGGAGAACGGTAACCGGAGCCCAGGCCCCTAAACGGGCGTAGCCATCAAGACCGACGGTGGCCTTCAATGAGAGCGCCTGTTCGGCCCGCGAAGGCGAGGGAATGGCCAGGAAGAGGAGGGAGACGAAGAGCGCAAGAAAGAGTCGCTTCGCGCGGGAAGCAGCGAGAGCGCAGAGACCGGATTGTGTGTCTCTCACACCAACTCCCCCTTACCGGCGATGGCATCGGGCGCCGCGCCCGGCGGAACGGATCCGCTGCCCGGACATGAGGACCGCGCGGGGAGCGGGTACCATGCCTGTCACCGTGAACAGCCGCCGCGCAGAAAGACCTGGATTCTGGTGCTGCTACACGCGGCGGAGCATCTGCTTTAGCTCCGTGTAGTTCCCCGCGTGGGCGAGCGCGTCCTCGTAGGAGATCAGGTTGCGGTAGTAGAGGTTCGCCAGCGCCTGGTTCATCGTGTTCATCCCGAAGTGCTGGCCCTCGCGGATCGAGGCATACAGCTGGTCGGGGGTGCCATCCTCGATCTGCTTCTTCACTGTGGGCGAGGCGATCATCACCTCGACCGCTGGCACACGTCCACGTCCATCCGCGCGGGTGATCAACTTCTGCGAGATGACGCCCTGGAGGCTGGTGGCAAGCTGGATCTGCACCTGACTTCGCTCGTGCGGCGGGAACGCGCTGATGATGCGCTCCACCGTGTTGGCGGCAGAGGTGGTGTGCAGCGTGGAGAGGACCAGATGGCCCACCTCGGCGGCCGCCATGGCGACGCTCATCGTTTCGGCATCGCGCATCTCGCCGATCATGATCACGTCCGGCGTCTGGCGCAGCACGCTGGTAAGCGCCGTGGAGAACGACCGGGTATCGGTGCCGATCTCTCGCTGGTTGATGATGCTCCGGTTATCCTCAAAGAGGTACTCGACCGGATCCTCGATGGTGACGATGTTGCACGGCCGCGTGCTGTTGATGTAATCGATCATCGCGGCCAGCGTGGTTGACTTGCCGCTGCCCGTCGGGCCGGTCACAAGCACCAGGCCCTGGGGTTGATTGGCCAGGTCGCGCAGGACGAGAGGGAGGCCCAGCTCCTCGATCTGCAGCGGCTTCAGGGGGATGATCCGCAGCGCCGCTCCCATGCACCCGCGTTGCAGATAGAGGTTGGCACGCACGCGGAGCATGTTCGGAACAGTGAAGGAGAGATCGAGCTCCTCGCCATCCTCCAGGCGCTTGAGGAGTGCTTCGGTACCCAGGACATCGTCATCGTCGCCATCGTCGATGAGGGGGGAGCGCTGTGATCTGCGTAAGAGAAGGTAATCGCGTCCGGCGCTGGCGATGATGTTGTAGACTAACTCATGGGTATCAACCGCTGAGAGGGGGGCAGATCGGTGCGGACAATCTTTCCGTAGACCCGAAGAGCAGGTGCGCTGCCCGCTTTGATTACCACATCCGAAGCCTTATGTCGGATGGCCATCTCCAGCAGGCCGTGGATATCCTTCATCCCTGGATCTCCCTAAAGATAAGCGCCGCCAAGGAAGGCGCCTGGGCGCCACCACGCGGTCTGCCTGTGCCGCCCGAGCGGGAAGCGTGCCGCGACGCTGTGCCTTCATTATACAATCTTTGCCCTTGTTTGACAACAGCACGCGGCCTGCGCGGCGACGGCCGGGGCGAGCCCTGGCCCCCCGCAGCCTCAATTTACCTCGCGCGGGTGGGCCAGGCCACCGGTGAGAGCGCGTAGGATGCGTGCCTGGGGCGCAGAGACAGGCCGATGCTCGGCCGCCTCCGCCAGGGGCACCCATTCCCAGGCATCGCAGCCGGTGGCGACCGGCGTGCCACGCGCCGCATCCACGGCGACGGCGTGCAGCGTGATCTGATGGTGGGTGACCACATGCCGGGTGACGGCCAGAGGGGCGCCGGGGATCACTTCCAGGGCCACGGTCTCGCGCATGGCGCGAGCAGCACACTCGGCGAGCGATTCCTCGGAGCGTCGCCGGGCGCGTGGCAGCTCCCAGAGCCCGCCCCAGAGCTTCTCTGGCGGGCGCCGGACCATCAGCACTCGGTCCTGCTCTCGGAGGACGGCGCATACGTGCTCTTCCCGCACGGTCTGGGCACGGCGGCGCGCCTGCGGCAGCTCTGCGACTCTGCCGGTCGCGAGCGCGGCACACTCACCGGCAAGTGGGCAGGAGTCGCAGCGGGGCTCCTCCGGAAGGCAGATGGTCGCGCCCAGCTCCATCACGCCCTGGTTGAAATCGCCCGGCGCGTCTTCTGGCACGAGCGCCTCAGCAAGCTCCCAGAGCCGGCGCTGGACGCGCGCGCTGCCCGGGTCGCCTTCGACCAGGAAGAGCCGGGAGAAGACGCGGATCGCGTTCCCATCGAGGATGGGTGCGCGCACTCCGAAGGCGATGCTCAGGATGGCGCCGGCGGTGTAGCGACCGATCCCGGGGAGGGCAAGCAGCGCGTCGAGATCCGCCGGGAGCGCGCCGCCGTAACGTTCGACGACATCCCGCGCCGCCGCGTGTAGGTGGCGAGCGCGTGCATAGTAGCCCAGCCCGGCCCAGTAGCGCAGCACCTCCTCCAGCGGCGCCTCGGCGAGCGCGGTCACCGTGGGGAAACGCTCCATCCAGCGCGTGAAATAGGGGATCACGGTGCGGACCTGCGTCTGCTGCAGCATCGTCTCGGAGACCCACACCGCGTAGGGATCACTCGCTTCTCGCCAGGGGAGTGAACGCCGATGGGCGCGGTACCACGGCAACAGCGCCGCGCGTATCCGCGCGATCACATCACTCTCCGGTCTCTCCTCAGCCCGTAACACGATCCATCCCGCCTCTCCAGGAGTATGGTAGCATAGCCGGCGACAGGATGCAACGGGGCAGGCGGCCTCCGAAATGGCGGGGTTATTGCATGGCACCTCGGAAAAGAACGGCCAGGCCGGGCCGCGCCTGGCACGCCGGGAGGGAGAGCCTGAATGCGAGCGCTGGTGATCACGCCAACCTACAACGAGCGGGAGAACCTGCAGCGCCTGGTGCCGGCCGTGTTGAATGCGGCGCCCGTAGACCACCTGATCGTGGATGACAACTCGCCCGATGGAACCGGCCAGCTGGCCGATGAACTGGCACGGGCGAACCGGGGCCGCGTCCACGTCCTCCATCGCCCGGGCAAGCTCGGCCTTGGCACGGCCTATATCGAGGGGTTCCACTGGGGACTCAAGCGCGGCTACGAGTTAATCCTGGAGATGGACTGCGATTTCTCGCACGATCCGGCGGATCTGCCCCGCTTCATCGCGGCCGCGAGTGAGGCCGATGTGGTCCTGGGCTCGCGCTGGATACCGGGGGGAGCCACGCCCGATTGGCCCTGGCAGCGCCGCTGGCTAAGCCGCGGGGGGTCGTTCTACGCGCGCCGCCTGCTGAACGTGCCGTATCGCGACCTGACCAGCGGCTACAAATGCTTCCGCCGGAGGGCCCTGGAGAGCATTGACCTGGGAAGCGTGCAGACCAACGGCTACGGCTTCCAGATCGAAATGACGTGGCGGTGCCACCAGGCGGGGATGCGGGTACGCGAGATCCCTATCGTCTTCCGGGACCGCACGCTGGGAGAGTCCAAGATGTCCTCCCAGATCGTATGGGAAGCGATGGGGATGGTGTGGCGCCTCCGGCGCTCGAAGATCGCCTGACGGCGCCTACGCCGCAAGAAACACCTCCTGGGCATCGAGCAAGCGCGCCTGGATCTTGCGGATCGCCGCCTTGTGGATCTGGCAGACGCGCGCCTCGGTGCGATTGAGCACCTCGCCAATCTCGCGCAAGGTCAGGTCCTCGTAATAGTAGAGGGTGACGACCAGCCGCTCGTCTGGGTCTAGCTGGCGGATGGCGTCGGCGAGCGCCTCCCGCTGCGCCAGGAGGTCGACACGCGCGGCCGGGTCCTGGCTGTTGGGGTTCGGGATTGCATCCGCGAGCGCCACAGACTCGCCGTCCCCCGAGGGGATCGGGTCGTCCAGCGAGAGCATGACGCTCCGATCAACCCCGGCGGTAATGCTGCGGAGCCGCTCCGGGTCGAGATCGAGAGCCTCGGCCAGTTCGTCCGTCGTGGCGCTGCGCCCCAGGGCGGCGCTGAGCTGTGCGCGCATATTCTCCACCTGATTGGCCGTGCGCCGAGTGACGCGGGGCACCCAATCCATCTCCCGGATGCCATCGATCACTGCGCCGCGAATGCGCGCCCTGGCATACGCCTCGAACTGCCGCCATCGCTCCAGATCACACTTGTCGATCGCATCGATCAGCCCGATGATCGCGTGGGTCAGCAGGTCGTCCCGGTCCAAGTAGGCCATGGGGGTAATGTTCATGCGGTCAACCACGTGCTTCACCAGGGGCGTGTAGGCCAAGATCAGCGCTTCGCGGGCGCTGGCGTCTCCGTGCAGCTTATATCTACGCCACAGCTCTCCACACTCTCTCTTCATCTCGCTCACCTCCGGTGTCCACGGGTGTTCACCGTGCCATCAGGAAATAACGCAATCGACTTGCCGCGAAGGTGAGCGGGGTTCAGTGCCCGCGAAACCGGGCTCCTGGGGGCTGGTAGATGAGCGGGGCGGGGGATGGCTGCGGATAATTGCCCCAGAGGGGGTGGGGGAGCGTGGAGTATGACCCCATCAAGGCAAAGGGTGAGGAGCCGTTGCAGCCTCAGTAGGCGCGGCGGACGAAATCCTCCCAAATCACGGACTTGAGGGTCTTGGCGGCATTCTCGGCCAGCTCGCTCGGGGTAGTCCCGTGTAGCTGCCCGTCCTCCGGAGTGATGGTGATCAGCGGCTCGTTGCGGAAGAGCACGACGGCGCTCTCTCCCTCTGTCTTCACCCGGATGTGCCGCTCCTCCGGGAACTGCAGGAACATCGCGTTGATGCGCACCGCGGTCGCCTCGGCGCGCTCAGCGGGGCTCTTCCCGGCGTGCGCCGCGGGCTGGAAGACAACGCGCTCCTTCACCACCACCTCGGCAATCTCGACGCCATTCACCGTGGCCGGGCGGGACGTTGCCTTGGGAGTGCTCTTCCCGGGGATGCGCACGATTGGAATCTTCAACTCGCTCAGGGCGGTCCGGATCGCCTCAATGCGATCTCGCGTGTGCGGGTGCGTCTGGAAGATCCCCAACTCCACCTGGGGCCGGCGCATCTCCTCGCGCTGGAGCGTCTCCATGAACTGGAGGATGCCATTCGGGTTGTAGCGCTTCGAAGCGGCCAGATACTCCACGGCCGAGCGGTCGGCCTCCATCTCGGCCTTGCGCCCGTATCCATTCAAGGCGTTGGTCTTCAGAAGAACGCCCAGGAGGGCGACCTGCCCGGGATCCACGCCCTCGCGCTGAAGCAGGAGGCCGGCAAGAAACATCAGGACCAGTTTCTGATCGAGCTTGCTGGACTGTTGGAGGCTCTGAATGGCATGTCGGTGGGCATTGTGCGCGATCTCGTGCGCCAGGACGCCGGCCAGCTCGTCGTCCGACTCGACGATATCCAGAAGCCCTTTGGTGACATAGATGAAGCCCCCGGGAAGAGAGAGCGCGTTCACATCTTCCGTGTCGAGGATCTTGGCGCGGTAGGTGACCTCCGGACGCGAGGTAACGGGCGCGAGCGCGCTGAGTATCTGATGCACGCGCTTCAGCTGCGCGGCATCTTCGATCACCTTATACTCCTTTTCGATCTGCGCGCAGCCCTCTTTGCCGAGCTTCTCCTCCTCTTGAGGAGAGTAGTCGCGCGCGAAGGCGGCCCTGGGCAATGCACCCAGGAGAAGGACAAGCGCTATCAGCAAACCTCGCTTTGGCCTCATTGTCCTCACGCTGCTCCCCTCTCCTCCATTATAGCATGCCCTGCCTGAGAAGGAAACCGTCTCGCTCCGGATCTGTCACCTTCCTACACGGTACTGACGTCGATGAGACGGTGGTTGTTTACCTGGGGGAAGCCCCCATCAGCCATCGAGGCCAACATTGAGGATGGCCCTCATGACGAGAGCCGCGCCGCGGGACTCCACCTTCATCCAACGAAGGCCGTAGGAGTCTCTTTTCTTCAAGGGCCCTCGGTCGCGTCGAGGAGAGAGAGCGAGGGTACGCGCGTTCCCTCGCCCACGGCGAGAATGGCACGCCTGGCGCGCCAGACGCCCGGGAGAGAGACCGTGCGCGCCTCTCCAGGGTACGTGAGCGCCGTGAAGGGATGCCACTGCCTCGGCTCATGACACAGGCGCGCGCCCTGGGCTCTCTTGGCGAGCTGGCGGCTCGTGGCGATCAGCTTCGCGGCGGTCGCGGCGACGTGATCCGCGGTTCCGGGAATCAGTGGCGCGTCTCAGGCAGGCTCCGAGGATGAACCGGTGCTTAGGGCACGCTCCAGTTCCTGAATACGCTGCTCCAGAGAGCGGATCGTCTTCAAGAGCTCTGGAAGCTGTCGGACAGCAGCGGTCTCCCGCAGGGCGCGGCGATGCTCGTGCGCTGGATAGCCCGAAACCACCGAGCGCGGCTCCAGGTCCGACATCACTCCGGATTGCGCGGCTACCTGCGATCCCGAGCCGATATGCGTGTGCCCATTCACGCCGACCTGACCGCCGAGCACCACATAGTCGCCCAGAGAAACGCTGCCGGCCAGCCCCACCTGGCCCGCCAGGATGCAGTGGTTGCCCAGGCGGCAGTTGTGTGCCACCTGCACAAGGTTGTCGATCTTGGTGCCTCGGCCCACGACGGTCGCGGCAGTCTTCGCGCGGTCCACGCAGGCACACGCGCCGATCTCCACGTCGTCTTCGATCGTCACAGTGCCGATATGAGGCACCTTTACATGCTGGCCTTCGACGAAGATGTAGCCGAATCCGTCCGCGCCGATCACACTGCCCGAGTGAATCCGCACCCGTGCTCCGATCGTCACATCGCGATAGACCGTGACCTGCGGGTAGATCACGGTGTTGGGACCAATGGTCACGTTATCGCCGACGTAGACCATCGGGAAGAGCACCACGCCGTCGCCAAGGACCACGTTATCGCCGATGCAACAGTAATCGCCGATGGCCACGCCTTCGCCCAGGGTGACGTTCTGCCCGATCCGCGCGGTCTCCGCGATTCCCTGGGGCAGGCGCTCGCGCGGTTGGAAGAACGACAGCACCTTCAGAAACGCCGCGCGCGGATCTTCTACGGTGATGCACGGCTTGTTGGGGATCACCACATCCGGTGGCACGAGGACCGCGCTGGCCTGCGAGGCCGCCGCGCGCTCCGCATAGCGCCGGTTTTCAACGAAGAGGATGTCTCCTTGCGCTGCATCCTCCAGGCCGGCGGCTCCGGCCACCAGCGTATCTGCGTCACCCACAATCGTCCCGCCCACCAGGGCAGCGATCTCCCGGAGCGTTGTACTCACGTTCTCACCTCAACACTGATCATCACGCGCGCCTCCAGGGGCAGCTCGCGAAGCAAGAAGCTGCCTTCGAGGCGCGTCTGCCCTCCCTGGGGAGGGGGTGCCACTGCTCACAGGCCCGGATGCTGGAGCTCTCTCAAAAAAAACTGTGTTCGGTCTGGCAAGCGCGTGCCACCATCGAACACTGGGCGGAGGTTATGCCGGGCCGCGATCCCGAGCACCCGCTGCCGTGTCTCGGCCTGGATCAAGCGGTAGAGGCGGGTTCGCTGGCGCGCGAGGATGGCGCCGGCAGCATCTGCCGCCTGAGCCGAATCGGGTGCCGGGGTGATCTCGGTGCGAGCCGCGACAGGCGGCGCATCCTCTCGAACGCCAGCGGGGACAGGCCCCGGGGGCGGCTCTCGAAGCGCCTCGGCGACCGCATCGATGCGGTCCTGCCAGTCTTGTTCCGCGGTCCGAATGGCCATCTCCTGTTGGCTTTTCAGCTCGGCTCGGAGCGCCTCTAGCGCGGCGGTATCTTCCTGATTGCGCCGCGCCATCTCCTGGGCCAGCCGCTCCTCAACGCGCTTTGCCACTGCTTCCAGGGCGGCGTTGCGCTGCCGCTCGAGGCGAGTCAACTCTTGGATGCGCTGGTCCAGCTCGGCGACACGGCGCTTTTCCGGATCGGGAACGGGGGACGGGTCACGAAGGCGAGCGATCAGGACGCGGAGCCGGGTGATCTCTGGCTGATAGCGACGGATGACCGCGTTCTGTTCTTGCCATAACTCCTCGAACGCGAGTGTGCGCTGTTGCTTGACCAGAAACTCCTTCTCCGCCTCGCGCTCCAAGCGCTCCCGCTCGAGGCGTGCCTTGTGACGCTCTGCCAAAGCATTCTGTTGGGCGCGCACGGCGGCATCACGCGCCGCGGCCATCTCTTCGAGCGATTCCGGAACGGCGCGCTCTGCCGGATCGGCAGGGTGGGGCACGGGAGGAAGCGGCGCGGGAAGAGGAGCGGCAGCCGAGGGAGCGACACCTGCTTGCAGCCGCTCTCGCACTTCCCGGATGCGCTCGTCTAGTGAGCGGAGCTCCTGCCAGCGCGGATGGACCCGCTCCAGACGCGTCAGGTCAACCCGGCAGGCGGTAGGCGGGGGAAGGGCAGAGGCCTGCGGCTTACACCCGGCACAAGCCAGGGAAATCGCTGCGACTGCCCAGACCCACTTCACCACAGGCCTCCTGCCTCGCGCGCCGCCTGCCATCTCGCGCGCTGCCCGCCGTTCGGCATCACTTGCGCTGGTTCAGGCGCTTGATCACTTCGTCGGTAATGTCGGTGCCACCAAAGAAGATGACGTCCTGCTTCCGGTCGAGCGTGATGATCACCGACTTGGAGAGAACGATCGAGAGCTTGCGGGCCTTGGCTACCTCGTTGATTATTTCGCTCACCGACTTGCCGAGCTGGGCATCGACTTCCTGCAGCTTCTGGCGGAAGCTCTGCTGGTATTTCTGGTTCAGCTCGGCCAGGATCTGCTCGCGGCCGTTGCGCATGGCGTTCAGCTCCTGCAGCCGCTTCTTTTGCTGATCCGTCGGGTTCTTGGTCTGCATGAGCGTGCTGAACTCCTTCTCGCGCTCATCGGCCGTCTTCTTCAGCTCCGCATGCCTTGCCTTCTGCGCCGCGGTCAGCTCCTTGGCATCGAGAATGGCCACAAGCTCGTTTGTCTCCGGGCCGGTCAGGTAGGTGAGCTGCGCGACCTCCTGAATGTTCTGATTCAGGCTCTGCTGCAGTGCCTGCAACTCCTTGTTGGCTTCCTTGTAAGGGAGCGAGTCCTCGCTCACTCGCTCCATATCCACCACACCGATGCTGACAGCCGCGGGCTGCTCGCCGGCGGCTGCCTGTGCCACAGCGGTTGTGCGGCCAGCCCCGGCGAACAGGGCGACCAGTGCCAAGAGACAGAAGCGTCTGAACACAGAAGTATCTCCTTTACTATCAGCTCACCATGATGAGCCGTTTCGGGCGGCGGCTTGTGCCGTCGTCGGGTAGTTGCTTCGAAGCAGTGCCGCGAGACCCTCCTGACGGGGGCAGGGTGGATGCGCGGCCCCACTCGGCGCGCGGCGATTCCGCCCTTTCCTGGTCCGATAATGGCTTATTATACCAGAACAGCACCTATCTCCGCTAGAAGACGTGGCCGATGCTGAAGTGGCTGCGCCCGCCATCGGTGCCAAAGCCATAGTCGAGGCGGAGGGGCCCCAACGGCGTAATCACGCGCAGGCCAAGGCCTACGGCAGGCTTCAACTCGCCCAGGCGCAGACCCTGGTTTCGCGGCCAGGCGTACCCACAGTCAAAGAAGGTCACGCCCTGCAGGCTGGTTCCTAGCGGAACGCGGAACTCGGTGCTGAGGAGGAGCATGCGCGTGCCGTTGAACTCGTCCTCGCGGTATCCGCGCAGCGTCTCGGCGCCGCCGAGCCAGTAGTGCTCCGAGAGCGGCATCTTCCCAATCGAGGCGCCGGCCATCAGGCGGGTGGCCAGCACCTTCTGGTTGCTGCCGTCCGGCTTCGCCCTGCCGATGGGGAAGTAGCGGCGCAGGTCCACCCCTATCTTGCCGAAGGACCAGGTGCCGCCCAACGGCCCGCCGGCAAGCTCGGTGGAGACGCTGTAGAACGCACCGCGGTGCGGGTTGATCGCCAGGTCACGCGTGTCGCGCACTCCGCGCAGCGTGGCGCTGGTGACGCGCCCATCCGAGAGCCTGAGCACCTGGTCGGTCAGCGCGGCATCCTGGTCGGGATCCAGGTAGCCCGGAACGGTGCTGTAGAGCACATCATCGCTCCGGAGATCGAGGAGGAGGCGGGTGAACTCGCCCGCGGGCTTGCCGACGCTGATCCCAAGACCCTTGCGTCGCTCGAAGACCCAGGTGTTCAGCTCTTGCACCGCGCTGTTCAGGACCACATTGGTGAGGAGCGGGCGGTTCGTGGTCCGATTGTAGAATTGGAACCCAAGGGATGTGCGCTTCCCGAGCATCCACGGGTCGGTAAAGGAGAACTCGTAACCCGACCGGTTCGTGAACTGCCCGGCTTCCCAGCGGAGGCCGATCTGCTGGCCGACGCCGCGGAAGTTATGCTCGGTGATATCCGCAAATCCGACCAGGCGTTCCCGGGAGCTGTAGCCAAGACCGACGGAGACGGTGCCGGTCTTCTTCTCGCGAACGTTCACATCGAGAACGACCTTGCCTGGCTCCGAGGCATCCGCAGGCTGGAAGTCGAGCATCTCGAAATAGTCGAGGTTGCGGAGGCGCATCAGGTCCTTCTGGAGCTGGCGGGCGTCGAAAACATCGCCCGGCTTCGTCTCCATCTCGCGGAGGATAATGCGCGTCTTCGTCTTCTTGTTCCCACGGACGTTGATCGCCTCGATCCAGCCTTCGGCGATGGGGATCTTCAGCGTGCCCTCGGGGGTCAGGGTACACTCATCCGTCACGCGTGCCAGCGCGTATCCCTGCTCGCGATAGAGCTTGTGAATGGCGGCGATGTCCTTCTCGAGGGTCGCCTCGCTGAACACGGCGCCCTCTTGGGTGAGCATCACCTTGCGCAGCTCTGCCTCCGGCACCTTCGTGTTGCCCGTGATCTCGATCTTGGTCACCTTCGGGTTTTCCACCACCGAGAAGACGACCTTGACGCCGCCCGGCGCTGGCTCCACATAGGTGGTCACCTCGTGGAAAAAGCCCAGTCGCTCCAGCGACCGACGGTCCTCATCGACTTGCTGCTGTGAGAGATCGGCGCCGATGGCGGTTCGCAACGCCGAGAGAATGGCCTCCGTGCTGATGGCGTTGTTGCCCTTGACCTCAATCGCCACCACCTTCTGTGCTTGGGCGCTGATCTGCGCGGCACTCACCAGAAGAAGGATGGCGATCAGTGGAAAATGCCATGATGCACGCCTGCATCGCTTCGCCGAATGTGCCATGCGACCTCCGCTGCCTGACTGTAAGTACTTCAACATCCTCCGGCGCGAGCCTTTCACCGGCCCAGGTAAGGGCCAATCTTATTGCGCAGCAGACCGCGTGCCCGGAAGATGCGTGTCTTCACCGTATCCACGGGGATTCCCATTGTCTCCGCGATCTCGGCGTAGCTCAACTCCTGCAACTCGCGCAGGACAATGGGCACGCGGTATTCAGGCGGAAGTTCTAGGATCGCCTGGTGGATCACGCTCCGCAGCTCCCCCGCCTCAACCGCCCGATACGGGTTGAGGGTGTCATCGGGCACGTCCCGCTGTATCGGACCGTCCTCGCCGGGCACCGGCTCATCCAACGAGTCGATGCGCACGCGCGAAGCCCGTTTCTCCTGCTTGAAACGGTTCTTGCAGACATTCACAGCGATGCGGTAGAGCCACGTATAGACCTGCGAGTCGCCGCGAAACCGGTCGTACGCGCGATACGCGTTGACGAACGCCTCTTGCGTCAGGTCCTCTGCATCGTCCTGATTGCCCACCAGGCGATAGATGACGTTATAGACCTTGCGATGGTACTGATCGAAGACGGCATCGAAAGAGGGACGGCCCTCCGAGCCGGGCTCTAACGTCATCGTGAGGCGAGCGCCATCGTTGCGGCTGCCGCTACGCACCTGCCTCGCCTCCCCTCATCCCGCGCGGGGAGGGCATCACGAAGCGGCAGGTCACCCACACGAGGCCTGCCTTCACCGATGCCAAGTTAGACACAATGCCGATCATGATTGTTTCAGTCGCTAGAACCAGGATGGCCCTGACCCGGATAGGGTTCCCGATAGAGACGCCTTGCCTCCCCTGAACCAATTCATGCGAACGAAAAGGCGCGCGCCTCCATACCGGCGACAGGCTTCAGAATTGGAACCCCGCCTCCAGTCCTAACGTACGGTTGCTCTGCTGGTCTGTCATCCAACTGAATGAGACGCCGTTCAACACCTCGTAATCTACTTTGAACGTGTAACGGGCTTCACGCGCCGAGACCGCCCGCGTGTACGAGACGCGCAGGCCCTTCACCAGGTGCTTCCCCACCTGCACTTCCACCGGCTCTTCAAAAGACGCCCGAATGCTGAATTCGTTCAAACCAAGCATCTCGGCAACGGCGCGCTCGACCGGTTCGACAAGACTGGGCTGGAGCGCCGTCGCTACCAGGTTCGCGGCCTCTCTCTTCAGGGCATCCTCAACGCTGGCGTCGGTGCGGCCGGCCACGATCCCCTCCAGCACGTCTTTGCGCATCAGCAGGCTCCAGACCTGGTCGTTCTCCAGGTAAGGCGTGGCCTCGAACTCCACCTGCACCTGCTCTTCAGGTGCGTTCGGCATGTCAATCGCGACGTGGGCCTCGACCGCGAAGCTTTCCTCTTTGCCAGTGCGCGGGTTCTTGCCGCGCAGGTGAGTCGCGAGCTCAATCTGCCCCAGGGCGCTGAGGCCATGCCGCGGGTCCATCTCAAATGCGACCTCGCCCTCCTTGATGCGGAAATAGGCGGTCGAGACATTCACGCCGCCACGGACCAGATCCACGCTTCCCTCTTCGATCTGAGGCTCGTTCAGGCTTCCCCGGATCGCGAGGGATGCGTTGGCATACGCCTTGGTGCGCGCAGCCAGGACCTCGGCTTCGCGCGATTTCACCGTGAGGGCAAAGCGCGGGTTGATGGCAAGTGGCTCGCGCGGCGGCGGCACCTCCTTGGGAGCCTGGTATTTCTGCACATCCACCCGGGCCCGTTGCAGCTCCAGAGCCCCGGACACCAGCGGCGAGGGCCAGCGGTCCCGGATCGCCACGGCGCCATTCAATCTAAACGCCAGTTCCTCCTGGAACCGCCCGCTGAGGTTCCGTTCCCAGAACTCAAACTCTTTCGCCACCAGCTTCAGGTCAAACTGATCCGGCAGGAAACGGTTCAGCGAGATGGTACCCGTGAGCTGCAGCGCCTCGGGCGTCTTCAGGGCTTCCGGCTCGCCCCCGGCCTTCCCCCTGTCGGTGGTCGCGCCTCGTGATGCCCTCAAAGCTCGGAGAAGCTTCCCGAGCGTGCCCGACTCTTCCAGCTCCTTCGGCTTGGCCGCCGATGCGACGTTCACATGCTCGATGACGATGCGCTCATCCTCGACCCGGAGCACGGCATCGAGTCCGCGCAGCATCAGCGCGCGCTCCGGCTCGCCCCCTGGCCGCGGGTTGCCCACTACCAGCGCGTTGCACTGGACCTCGACACTTCCATTGAGCTTCGGGTCCGCCAGGGTGCCCCCCACGTCCAGGATGGCACTCGCATAGCCATCCTTCGAGATCTCCACGATGCGCGGCGTGAAGAGAGTAAGCGCGTTCAGGCTCTGCTTGTCGACGCGGACTTGGGCCCGGATGGCGGCATCGGGCGCCACCCGCTTCTCTTCCCAGTCGACCGGCAGCTCGGCGTAGCCAGACGCCGAGTAGCCGGCCTTCTCCACCAACAGGTTGGTCACGCGCGCTACGTGGTCGCGGAACGAGAGGTCCGCGCCGATGGCATCGATTTGGAAATTGCCATACCGGGGACTGCGGGCATCGACCCGGCCGACGACGACCGGCTCGTTCAGCGTGCCGGAGACTTGCAGATGGAGCTTGCCAGTGCCCCCGATCTCCTGTCCCAGGCTCACCCAGGGCTGTACCAGGGCCAGGTCGATCTCCTCCGCGTCTACGTTGAACTGTATCGGGCCGTTCGCGGCGAGCGAGGCGCGGCCTTCGCCCATGAGCGTGGTACCACCGGGCAAGGCCACAGTGAGCTTGCTCACCACGAGGTCGTCCTTGTTGAGCTCAATCCCTTCCACAGTCAGCGTCTCGACGGGCTGAGGGCCCACCCGGCCATCGGTCACATCCAGGCGGGTCACGCTGACGAGCGGGCGCGGCTCCCCCTCCTTCACCTTGATCAGGGCGGTGAGCCGGCCTTCAACGGGGAAGGGTGGAGGCGGCACACGGCCCAGATCCATGAGCTTCGCGATCGGCGCGGCCACCACTGCCGCCGTGATATCCAGATCCTCGCGCGGCCAGACTGTGCCGTTCACCTCATACTGCTCGCGCCGGCCGGCCTCTGCATCCTTCTGCCCGCCGATGAGCACGAAGTGATCCACCCGCACGGACTCCTTGCTGATGTGAACCTTCCCGCTGCCCGGCCCGAAGGTGTTGCCGTTGACCACCAGCTCGTGAACCCGGAGATCGCCATCCTTGATCTGGGGAGCGGTCACCGGGCCGGTGACGTGCAACTCCATCCCGAGGCGGCTCTTGAGGGCGACGACCGAGGGATCAAAGGCGTGGATATCTTCAACACGGAGCGATTTGCCCTCCGCGGTCGCCACCATGAGGTCGAGTTGCCGCTCAGCAGAGAGTGTGCCCCAAAGCTGCACCTCGGACTCGCCGGTCCGAACGGTGACCGGATCCTCTTGCGGCACTTCCACCGCGCCGTCGATGCCGGCGACGACGCGCCCCGAGACGTAGTCGATGCCGTAGCCGGCGCCGCGCAAGTCGCGCGCGGTCAGAAACGCCTCGATCCGGAGGTCATTGAGCGGCCCGGTGATGGCGAGTTCCTCCACGTCAACAATGCCGCCCCAGTCGCCCTCCAGGTTGAAGCGCTTACACAGCCGACCGAGGTCAATCCCGACCACGGCGCCTGTCGCCTCGATCTCTGCCTCCGCGCCCGCGCGTGGGTTGTGCAGAGTGACCTCCACGCCGCCGAGCTGCGCTGGAAGGTAGAGCCCCCGGCACTCCTCGATGCGCACCTGGTTCAGGTCTCCCTGCACGTTGGCGCGGAGCATCTCCAGCCGGTCATCGCCATACGCCAGGTTGTAGGCGGCCAGCTCGCCCTGGAACGAGGGTTCCGAGAGAGTGCCCGTGACCTCGCCCCGCACGTGCGCCTCTCCCCTTAGCTTCTCGACGTTGAAACGTCTCGCGAGCGCCGTCACATCCACTTCGGTGGCGGCAACCTGGAGCTGGATGCCCCCTTCCAGCTGGATGCTTCCGTGGGCCGTCAAAAGCGCCTCGGGAGTGCGCGCGTGTGCTCCGTGCACCTCCACGCGTCCGTCGCCATAGGTGCAATCCGCCTGAACGGCAGTGACCTGCCACTCCTTCCAGCCGGCGTCCGTCACGTCGACGCGAGCATGAACCTTCGGCGCCGCGCCCACCCCGCTCGCCTCAAAATCGGCGCTGACCGTGCCAGACGGGGCGTTCTCTCCCAGGCGTTCCCGTAGGTTGATCTCGTCAAGGCGGATGCCCCGAAGCGCGCCCCGGAAGGCGTATCGGGGTTCCTTGCCCTCCAGGTGCAGAGAGCCTCTCGCGCTGACCGTGCCGCCGGCCACCTTCGCGGTCACGGTGTCAATCTCAAGCTGCTTCAGGCCGGCCACGCGCGCCTCGACATGCAGGTCCGATAGCGTCGCTTCCGGGCGCGTCACCGAAGTCAGGTCGAAGCCAACCGTGGCAGAGGGAGCGGTGACTGGCCCGGCGACGGAGACGCGCACATTGTCGATGCGCCCCAGACGCACGTCGGGGAGGGGAGGAAGCCCGGGCACCAGCTCGCGAACATCCGCTTCCTCGATCCCCGTCGCCATCAGCTGAGCGCGCACCCAGGGCTTCTGGAAGCCCGAAACAGTCGCCGTGCCGCTGAGCCGGAGCTTCCCGGCCGTGATGCGCAAGTCGTCGGCGGTCACCACGTCGGGAGAAACCTGGAAAGTGCCATCTAGGTCACTCACCGGTTGTGAGAGCTGGGGAACGCGCAACGCCGCGTCGCGCACCTTCACGCGCCCGTGATAGTCTGCCAGCTTGCCGGCCTCGATCAGGGCCGAAACGCGGGCATCGACCAGGCCTCCCTCGGGGGTCACGGGGAGCTTTACCTGCGCAGGCACGTAGGCCAGCCAGGGCTTGATCTGGACGCCCTGGAGATCCGCCAAGACCGAATACGCCTGTCGCTCGGGATCGACGGTGGCATGGACGGCGACACTCGCGAGCCGACCTGTATCACCGCGTGCCCGGAGAGAGACGGCGTAGAGGGGGAAGGCGCGCCCGTCGAAATCGACGTCGATGCCGGTCAGGTGATGGGTGAGGGGCCCGCCGCGCACCTGGTGGTCCTCGAAAACGACGGTGCCATTGCGGATTGCCACGGTCGCGAGGAAGCGCTGGGGCCGGGCCTCTTTGGGGGGCTTGCTGGGTTTCGAGAGCTCCTCCGCGATCTCCTGGAGGTTGAACCGTCCCTTGCGGTCGCGCGAGACGAAGAGCCAGGGGCGCTCCAGCTCGATGCGCTCGATCGCTTCCAGGGGGGGCACGCCCTGATGGAGAACGGCATCCAGCGAATAGCGCACGCGCGCGCGCGTGACCCGCGCCAGCACGCCGTTGGAGAGCTTATCCGAGCGGGCGACAGCGAGGTCATGCACCTCGAGCCCGGTCCAATAGTTGCCCTTGATCTGCCCGATGCGGACTTCACGCCCAAGTGCGGCGGTCAGCTGCGCCTCGAGGACTTGAGGAAGGTGGGCCCAGGTGTGCTGGAACTGAGCGGCCAGCCACAGGAGAAGGATCACACTGAGGATCGCCGGGGGTGTCAAGATGATAAAGGAGGTATACCCCACTCGGCTCCTCATGCGTCTCCTCCCCACGTGACCGCTTGATCCAGGAGAAACCTTCGGCGCATTCAGACCTGCCTACTCCCAACAGGGCGAGACAGACAGGCTAGGCACTGCGGCGCCCCGAGACCGCCCCGCCAGCAGGTGCATGAGCCAGGTATCCCAGGCGTTATTGTATCACGGAGATGAAAAGAGCGTCAAGGATTGGATCCGCTGGCCGGGGCCCCGGAGGCGCGGGGTGCTCGTGGAAGGATACGCGGGAGATGCGTGCCGGCGGGCCCACCCCTGCGGATTCCGGGGAGGTGGACCCGCCGGCCGTCTTCCAATGCACGGCGAGGGGGCTCTACGACGCCCGGACCTCCTCGCGCGTCACCCGCTCGCCGTGTGCGGTCGTCTTCCCGCGCTCGATCAGCGACTTGAGGCGCACCAGGTCCGCATCCATCTGGCGTACCGGGTTGGCTCCCAGGAGGGAGGTCAACGCATGACCCACGGCGCCTGCAGGCGGGTTGTAGCACATCTGGATATGCACCCGGGTGGTACCCCGGCCCGTCTCCTCGAACCAAACGCTCCCGGAGTTGGCGATCTCCGAGCCGGGCAGACTCTTCCAGGAGATGCGCCGGTTCTGCTGCACCCGCGTGATGACGGCCTCCCAGGAGACACCGATGCCGAGCGGGCCGTCGGCCTCCCAGCGCCACACGCCGCCCTCTCCCTGGCTCACGCGGCGGATGTGCTGCATGAAGCGGGGGAAGTTCTCGAAGTGGCGGAAGAAATCAAACACCTCATCCACCGGCGCCTCGATCTCGATGGCGTTCTGAATCCGAATCGCTGCCGGTGTAGACCACACTCCGAAGATCTGTCGCATCGGCATGTTCAACGCCGCCCGTAGCCCGAGCAGCGCGCCCAGGCCCGCCAGGATGCTCCCGGCCGTATCGCGCCGCCCCGCGCCATACCCGGCCAGGGCAATAGACGCGCCACCAAGCGCGACCCGCGTCGCCGGCGCCATGCGTCGCTGGAGGATGTCAGGAACCATGCCCGGCCGGGGTCTCCCCCCTTGAAGGCTCGGCATCTCTGCCGGGTTCTCGCCCACCTCCAGCCGGTTCTCCACCTGGCGCACTCCAGGCACCCCCTGCAACGCTCGCAGGAGTGGCTCCACCTCGCGTTCCAGGATATATCCCGAGACAATCAGCGTGCCGTCGGTGCTATCGACCGAGATGGCGCGAGGATGTGAGACGACGCGACCCAGCACGGCACGTGCCCGCGCCTTGATCTTCTCGGGCGATAGGTCTTCTTCACGCCGGAGACGAGAGCGGGTGGCAGCGAGCATGCCCTGCGCGCGGTTGGCCACATCGCGCGCGATCACGCCCGTCGCGTCAGTGGTCACACGGCCTGCGCGGACCATCTTGTCGCGCACCATTGCGCGGCGACGGCGGCCTTGAGCGGGATCGAGCAGGAACATCGTTGTGGCGCCGGCCGCGAGAGCGCCGATTGCCGTTGATGCATTCTTCCAATTCATATGCTTTCTCCGTTGGCTAGGATCTGCCGGCCGATCCCACGGCTCACGGCAGGGCGCCCGACCCGCGATACAGCCGGATGCGCCGTGCCCCTCATACCCAATCCGCGCGCACGCCATCACATCGGCGCTTCCACGCCCGAAACCGGTCGCGCCAGGAGGGAGACGGGGTGCACTTGCCGAATGGTAGCGCCAATGGCACGACTCATGGCTCTAGCACTGGAATGGCACCCCCGCATGGGTGCATGCTTCGTGATTCGATTCTCATGGAATGCGCGCGTCGAGAATCCGATCGAGCGAGTGAAGAGCATTCCAGCCAGCGATCGCGAGTATGAACCGGAGCGCCGGCGCTGGTGGATCGCGGCTCGACATGTGACTTTCCTGGCGTCTCTGTTTGAAAACTGGCAGGAGGAGAGCGCGCTGCTGGCTGGTAGCCAGCCCGACACCTTCTCAACGGTGATGGAGGGGGTGTTGCGCCAGCGGGTTCTCGAGGCGGTGGAGGGCGTGCTCGACGCTTCCCCGGCAATCTCGGGCGATGCCATTCTCACGGCGCTGGGAGAAGCCGTCGCGTGTTGGCTGGAGGAGTGGCGTCAGGCAGCGCCGGATGCCGCGGCATCGCTGAGCTCTGCACGCCTGGCCGAGGTACGCGCCACCGCGTCGAGGTTACGCCGAGATCTGCCCGGCTGGGTGCTCCGTGCTGCCTTCGCCAGCGAGTTCCTCGCGCCCGGAGCGTTACTGTCGCGGGAGGATGGGTATCCTCCCGCGGAGGAGTACGACCCGTCGTAGAGAGGCATCCATCGCCAGTCGCTGCCTGGTGGTAGCGCGAAGCGCTGCTTCGCAACGCCGTGAAGAGACAGATGCCTGGATCGGGCTCGTCGGGTAAGATATCGGAGCGATGACACATCTGGTGGCATCGGGTGCTGCCGGCATGAATCTGCCCGGCGTTCCCCAACTCCGCGAGGAGGAGGGGCTGCTTTTCTTCACCAACGGGATTGTCGAGCTGAGCGTGGACGCTGCAACCGGCGCATGGCTCGCCTTTGCCCGCCCAGGCGAGCCGCCCGCTCTAGGGCGTGGCTCTCCGTCCGCCGGCTGGGTCTCAATCCGCACTCCTGAAGGCTGGATGCTCCTCGATGGAGAGGCTTCGCATTGCGTTGGCTATCGGGTTGAGACGGGCACGAGCGAGACCTTCCTCTTTGTTGCACGCCGTCAGGGCGTGTGGGAGATCTGCGAGCGCTATGGTCTGCGCCCTGGGTGTGACCTCCTCTCGCGCTCGGTTGCCTTCACCCTGTGCGAAGGCACGCCGGTGGAGGTGGATGCCGTACGCCTCTCACTTCGAGGGGTTTGCGTAGACGAGCCCGCTGGGTGCCGTTTCCTCGTGCCAGAGCGCTTTCCCCCCGAGATCGTCCCCTATGCCTCGCTGAAGCCGGAACGCGTCACCGGGATCAGCGGGCAGGCAGACCTCCTGGTGGTCGTCCATCACGAGGGCGCGCGCCGTGGAATGGCGGTGGCCTCACTCTGCCGCACCGACGTCACCTATGGAAGCGTGGTGGAGCACGAAGAGACGATCGAGATTCATCACGAGTTCCTTGCCACCCAGGAGGCTCGCCCCGGCCAAACCTTCACCTTGGGCACCCAGTATGTACGCCTGGTGGAGGGCGACCTCGATGCCACGCTCGTTGCGGCACAGCGGATCTTTGCCCTGGCTGGCCACGGTCTGCCCGCTGATGTGCCCGCAGACGCCCCCGATTGCGTCATCTACTCGGCGCACGCGGGTGGGACGGTCGACTCCGGCCTGCGTGATGGGAGTGGGGGCTTCCAGGGCTATGCGGCTCGCATCCCCTATCTGGCAGAGCTCGGCTTCAACACCTTTTGGATGCTTCCCTTCTGGCACGGGTCGTTTTACGCCCCCATCGCCTATGACCGCCTCGATGCCCGCCTAGGCGACGAAGCCGACCTCAAGGCGCTGGTCGACACGGCGCACCGTCATGGCGCGCGCCTCCTGGCCGACCTCATCCCGCATGGTCCGAAGCCGGAGTCAGGCCTGGAGCAGAGCCATCCGGAATGGATCGCGCGCGACCGTGACGGCAACTTCCGCTACCGGTGGGGGTGTTACGATTGCGACTATGCCCACCCCGGGTGGCAGCAGTTCATGGCGGAGCACGCCGTGGATTGGGTCCGCCGCGCCGGCCTGGACGGCTATCGCGTCGATGTGGCACTCGGCCAGGGCGAGAACTGGCGGCCTCACGATGGCAACCGGCCGGGCAACTCGCGAGTGGGTGGGATCGTGTTGCTGGAGAAGGTGCGCCAGGCGCTGCATCAGGAGAAGGCCTCTTGCCTGCTCCTGGCCGAAGCAACGCACCCGGGGCTCTGGTCCTCTTGCGAGCTGATGTATGATTTCCCCTTTGCGTATCAGGTGGCCCCATGCGCGGTGACGATGCCGGCCGCGGAGTTCGTTCCCGCTCTGCGACGGTGGCTGCAGTGGCAGCGGGCGCTGCTCCCGGATGGCGCGCTCCTGATGCGCTACGTGGAGAGCCACGATACTGCCCGCGCGCGCCTGCTCTATGGCCCAGGGCTCACACGAGCTTTCCTCGGGCTCCTCTGCACGATCCACGGCGTGCCGATGATCTATGACGAGGGCGAGGTGGGTTTCGAGCCGTTCCTGCGCGCGCTTCTCGCCGCGCGCAAAGCCCACCCCGCGCTCACCCGGGGCGAGGCGGACTACCTAGCCGTGGAGACCAGCGCTCCCGAGGTGTGCGGCATCCTTCGCGCGCTTCCGGATGCCGCCGCCATTGTCGCCATCAACTTCAGCAGCCGGCCCGTCGTGGCGCGGCTGGCTATCGAGGAGTCAAGACTGCCGGGGAAGGTGGCGACGGGCCCCTGGCACGATGCCTTGGGGGCCCAGGTGAAGGTGCGGCGTACGGGCACGCGCCTGTGCTTGCGCGTGCCTCTGGCGCCCTATGGAACGGCGGTTGTGGTGCCGGGCGCACCTTCTCCCATTCCGACGCCCGTGGCCAGTCCCTCGCGGGCGGCAGAGAGCTCCGAGGGGAGAATTGAGCATCGGAACCCGCACTACCGCCTGCTCATCGACCGCAGCACCGGGTTGTTGCAGGCGCTGGAGGCGGCCGATGGCACGACACTCCTCTCCGCGATGGCGATCCGGACGGATCCGCGCGACCTCCAGGGTGGCGGCGACCGGGTGGAGTGGCAGGCCCGCCCGCAGCCCCGCTTTCGCGAGCGGAGTAGGGGATGCAAGCGCGTGCTGGAGTTTTCCGGTACGGTTTCACGAGGCCCTGAAGACGAGACACCGATTCTCCACTACACCCTGGCCTACACCCTGGACGCAACCCCGAAGGTAGCGGTAGAGCTTCGCTTGATGGCGGTCGAGGCGATTGAGGAGGTACCCGCGCTGGTGCAGACGCTGCGGCTCCCGGCGGGCGGGTGGTGGTTTGTGGAAACCCTGGAGGGGGAGATGTGCGGCGAGACGGTAGCCCGTCACACGGAGGAGGAGCCCCGCTTCACGGCGCGATACCGGCACTCGCAGCCATGGGCCCTCTGGGAAGAGCGCCTCCTTCCCCTCGCAGGACGCTTTGGGGCACGCATCCCCGGCGGGCCGGGCGTGGCCCTCGGCGGCGTAGGCGCCAGCATGCCCGGCTGGCGGCAGAACCTGGTCCTGCGGGCGCCGGCGCTCGGCGAGGAGGGCGTTGGGTGCCAGGCGGAACTGCGCTGGGGGGATGGCTGCGAGGCCCTCTCGCTCCGGGCAGGGCAGTGCATCTCTCTCCGTTTCGATGCGGTGCTCCTGCCGGCGGGAGAGGGAGCGCCGCCGGCTCGCCCTCGTGCGCGCGTTCCCATCCTTATCGTCGAAGGACCACGCTATACCGTGGAGAACGCCCACTACCGGGCCACCCTGGTGCGTAGCCGTGGCGGAGGTTTGGTGGAGTTGCGCGCGCCTGGAGGTGCATCGCTGTTGCGCGATAGCGCGATCTATAGCGACCGGGGTCTCTACGGCGATGAGACCGACCCGGACGGCCACCGCGTGCCGATCGCCGCTACCACGCAAGGGGATACCGAGCCGGAGATGGTGATCGAGCGGGAAGAGGGGCAGTTGATCATCACGGTTGACAGCACGCTCCATCGCCCTGATGGAGGTGACGGCGCCGTGCTACGGCCAATCACCCGGGCGCGTCTTTGCTACACCTTTGATGATGGCCCGGAGATAGGTGTCACCCTCTCTCTCCTGCCGCCGGGCGTGACCGCGGAGCCGGTCTTCCTGGCACAGCGCATGCAGCTGGCCGGCGTCCAGTACTGGTACGCCGGTGACCAGTTCTTCCCCGCGTCGGAGCAGGGCGCGGATCGCGTGTGGCAATCGCGAGTGACGCCGCTATCGGCGGGCGCCTGCCTCCACTTCGTGGGCGATGGCGCGCTCACGGTGACGGACATCGAACTGTGCGAGGAGTTCGCCAACCTCTTCGTCCTCGACGAGGGCGGGGGCCACGTCAGCCTCTTCATCGCGCCCTATGATGGCACGCCGATAACCATCCGGCGCTGGATTACCTTCGGCTATCGCCTGAAAGCAGAGTAGGAGAGGGCTGGTGCCACTCCCCTCGAAGGGATCTTCGTCCTCCAGCACGGCGAGACACGCTCGCCGCTGGCGTGGTGGCGCGGTGGAATGAAGGGTGGCGAGTAGATGAGACCTGACTGGAACAGGTGGGTGCGGCGAGGCCGATGGGCACTTCTGGGATCGCTCGCCTATCTCGGGCTCAACGTGCTCGAGGTGGTGCTCGGCTCCTATCGCGACCGCACCGGCATGGCCGATTGTGCCATCATCCTGGGTGCCGCAGTGTGGCCGGGAGAACGCCCCTCGCTGACGCTGCGGGCGCGCACCTGGCGCGGTGGTGAAGTCTACCGGGCCGGCTACACACGCCACCTTATCCTGACAGGAAGCGTAGGGAAGCACCCTCCCGCGGAGGCCGAGGTGATGCGCCGCCTCCTCACCGCGTGGGGTGTGCCCGCCGAGGCGATGGTCCTCGAGGATCAGGCGAAGACCACCGCCGAGAGCGCACGCCTGTGCGCGGAGATCATGCGCCGGCGCGGGTGGGAGAGCGCGCTGATTGTGAGCGATCCCTGGCACACGCCGCGCGCTGCGCGGCTTTTCCGGCGCGAGGGAATCCGCGCGCTCCCTTGCCCCGCGTTTGATAGCCCCACCTGGACGCGTCTTGGAAAGCGCCTCTACTACACTCTCCGGGAGGCAGCGATCCTGGCGAGCCGGCGCTTCCTCTCATGAAACACGCTCGCCGCCACGCCTCTCCAGCGATTGCGGAAGGCGGAGGGGACCGTTGTCCAGCTCGTCGTCCCAGCGCCAGGCATCGAGTCCGGGCACCTTCTCAGGCGCCGCGGCGTACTCGCGGTACAGGTCGGTGTAGGTGGTCGTGGGCAGGCCCATCGACTTCACCAGCCGGATCAACAGATCAATAATTTGGCAATCCGGGCTCTGGCGGTAGACCGAGTGGGGGTGATAGACGAGCGAGATGTAATCGAGGCCGAGGGAGAAGGCACGCTCGTACCAGACGCGCTGGACGGCGAGCTCCTCCTCGGGATCGCGCACGGGCCGATTTGGAATGCCCCAGGAGAGCACTGGCGGCCACGAGAGGCAGAGCATGGAGGACCGCGGACCTTTCAGGACGTTATCGTGCCAGCCGTGCCCTGGAAGCTCCAGGAGATTCGGGAAGCCATCTTCGGTGTACCAGTGGGCCTGCTGCAGCCCCGAGGGGATCGAGTCGGCGGGCCCGCGGAGGTAGGTGCTGATGTAGCGAACCCCGCATTCGGCGAAGATCGCAAGACGGTCGGGGGCGCCGCGCATTCCCTGGAAGAAACCGCATCCCGAGCGCGTTCCGATGCAGGGGCGCTCGAAGACGCGTTCGACCCACTCCTTGCCTAAAGTGATCTCCTCGCGCAGCACGTCGAGCGAGACGCCCGGGCCGTGCATCGCGTTGTCTCTCAACATGCGGTGCGCGTAGGTGTGCGACTGGAGGTCGAAGAGTGGCGAGCGTCCGAGGATGGGCTTCAGCTGGGCGCCTTTCTGTTCGAGAACGCGGCCCAGGCAGAAAAAGGTGGCCGGGACCTGGTGCTCCTCGTGCAGGCGCGCGAGCACGGGCGCGGCCTGCACGCACAGCTCGGCATTCTCCAGGTCGTAGGCAAAGATGACACGCGTCATGGCGGCTTTCTCCTCACATCGCGCCCGCGAGATCGCGAGCGGGGTTGGAGAAGCGTTCGCTCCTGGGCGCGGATTCCCTCCCAACGCCGCAGACGTCGTTGCGGCGCCATCCAGCACGGATGCGCGCAGCCCATCCAGGCGTGCCTATCTAACTTCCGATAATGCTCATTATGTTGACTTAGTCCACTGGGGCCGGTTGACACTGTCTCCTGGATGTGATACACTCGGGCAAAACCCACACGCCTGGCGCTGGCCAGGTAACTTGGGAAACGTCAGTTGGGGTGCTGCGCCCGGCGCGGCTGAGAAGAGACCCATGAACCTGATCCGGGTAATGCCGGCGAAGGGAACTGACATCCCAGCGCTCCCGTTTCCACGGGAGCTGCTAGCGTTCTGCCTCTTCTCCTTTCACCCGCCACGGGCCACGCGCCTCTAGCCTGCTCGCACGAAAGGAATCTGGCATGAACGCAACCGAAGAGCGAATTACCGGCGCAATTGTCCGCAGTTACTTCGAGAAGCTCCAGCAGCACCTAGCCATCGATGTGGCGATCGTGGGTGCCGGACCGTCTGGCCTGGTGGCAGCGCGCGACCTGGCGCGCGCCGGCCTGCGCGTCGCCCTCTTTGAGAGCAAGCTCGCTCCGGGCGGCGGGATTTGGGGTGGGGGCATGCTGTTCAACGAGATCGTGGTCCAGGCGGATGCCCTCCCCATTCTCGATGACTTCGGGATTCGCCACCGGCCGGCGGACGCCCCAGGCCTGCACACCGCCGACGCCGTGGAGGTCGCCTCGGGCCTCATCTTCGGCGCTCTCCAGGCGGGTGCCACGCTCTTCAACGCCATCCGCGTGGAGGATATCGTCTTCCACGAGGACCGGATCGCCGGCGTCGTCATCCAGTGGACGCCGATCGCGCGCCTCCAGATGCACGTCGACCCGCTTGTCGTGATGGCGCGCGCCGTGGTCGATGGCACCGGCCATCCGAGCGAAATCGTCGCCATGGCGACGCGCAAAGCGGGCGTGCGCATCGACACGCCCACCGGCGATATCCTCGGCGAGCGCCCGATGTGGGTGGACCAGGGCGAAGCCTCGACCGTGGAGCAGACCCGGCGCCTCTATCCGGGCCTCTACGCCTGTGGCATGGCCGCGAACAACGTCGGCGGAGGCTTTCGCATGGGCCCGATCTTCGGCGGGATGCTGAAGAGCGGGCGCAAGCTCGCGCGCCTGATCGTGGAGGACCTCCGTGATTGAGCCGTTTGGCCTCTACCTCATCCTCACCGACCCGGTGGCCGGCTACGAGTGCTGCGCCGAGGCCGCGGTCGAGGCGGGGGTGCGGTTTCTCCAGCTCCGGATGAAAGGCGTGCCCCGCTCCGATGTGCTCGCGATGGCGCGCCGCCTCCGCGCGATCACGAGGGGAACCGCCACCCGCCTCATCATCAACGACGACCCGTCGGTGGCCGCCGAAGCCGGCGCCGATGGCGCGCACCTCGGGCAGGAAGATATGCCCCTGGCAGAGGCGCGCGCGCGCTGGCCCCAGGTCCCACTGTGGGGCCTCTCCACGCATAACGAGGAGCAGGCGCGCGCGGCGGTTGCCCTAGCGCCCGACTACATCGGCGTCGGTCCCGTGTATCCCACGCCGACGAAGGCGAAACCGGATCCAACTGTTGGGCTGGAGCGCCTGCGGAAGATCCTCGCCGAGACGCCGCTGCCAGCCGTGGCGATTGGAGGGATCGACGCGGAGCGCCTCCCGGAGGTGGCGCGCGCCGGCGCCGAGAACTTCGCCGTGGTCCGCGCGGTGTGCCAGGCGGCGGATCCCCTCTCAGCGATCCGCCGCCTTCAGGCGATCTGGGAAGAAGCGCGCGCGGGCCGATAGCGAGTGGCGCAGTTCCGTAAGGGGCATCCACGACGGGCGTGGATGCCCCCATCCCCCCTGCCCTCTTGACGCCAGCAGGCGGGTCGTGTATCATCCGGCAAGAGTTCACGCGGTTGCGACTAGCGAGCGTGAGTTGGCCATCAGCCGAGAAGGGCCAACCCACCGGGAGAAGCGAGATGGGCAGAAGCGTGGTCTTGAGTCCGATGGGCTATCTGGAGCAGGTGATGCAGGCCGCACGCGAGGTGAATCCCGCCGAGGTGGACGCCCTCGCGGGAGCGATCGAGGAGGCCTACCATGGCGGGCGTTTCGTCTTCCTCATCGGCAACGGCGGGAGCGGCGCGAATGCCTCGCACCTGTGCGAGGACCTGGGGAAAGGAACGCTCACCGACTTCCGGGGCCAGAAGCGCCTGAGGGTACTCAGCCTCACCGACAACACCCCCTACATCCTCGCCTGGGGCAATGATACCAACTTCGAGCGCGTCTTCGTCGAGCAGCTCCGCAACCTGGCCGGGCCGAGCGACCTCCTCATCGCCATCTCCGGTTCCGGGAACAGCCCCAACGTCCTCCGCGCGGTGGAATACGCCAACCGCATTGGGATGCGCACCTTCGGGGTCACCGGGTTCAACGGCGGCCGGCTGCGCGAGATGGTCCGCGCCTGCCTGCACGTGCCGTGCGATGACATGGGCGTGGTCGAGGCGGTCCATGCCATCTTTTTCCACTACCTGGTGGATGCCCTCCGACTCCGGTTTCAAGGAGAGGGAGACGCATGAGCAGCCGGGTATCGCCGGGCCGGCACTCTCCCACTCGCATCCTCCATCGCCGGCGGGCCAGCACCGCGATCTCGAGAGGTACCCTTTGATGACGGTCGAGCGTTTGCAACAGATCCTGGACCAGTTTGCTCGCGCCCGGGTGCTGGTGGCCGGCGACTTCTTCCTCGATAAATACCTGGTAATCGACGCCGGGCTCACAGAACGCTCGATTGAGACCGGGTTGCCGGCGTATCAGGTGGTGGAGAAGCGCGTCTGGCCGGGGGGCGCCGGGGCCGTCGCCGCCAACCTGCGCGCCCTGGGCGCCGGCACGGTTCGGGCGCTCGGGCTCGTGGGACGTGATGGCGAAGGCTACGAGCTCCGGATGGGACTCGAGGCACTTGGCATCGACACATCCCTCCTGGTGGAGACGAACGCCTGCTTCACGCCCACCTACACCAAGCCGGTGTGGCGCGAGGCAGGGACCGAGCGCGAGATGAACCGGCTCGATATCCGAAGCCGCCACCCGTGCCCGCCAGACGTGGAGCAGCGCGTGCTCCTCCAGCTGCGCGAGAGCGTCGCTACCGCCCATGCCATCGTCGTGGTCGACCAGGTGCCGGAGCGCAACCGCGGGGTGATCACCGATGCCGTGCGCGCGGTGCTGACAGAGCTGGCGCGCGCCCATCCCGATACGGTCTTTATCGCCGATTCGCGCATGCGCGCAGGCGAGTATCCGGGCCTCTCCGTGAAGCCAAACCGGGCCGAGGCGATCCGCACGGTTTTCGGCGAGAGGCGGGCAGAACCCACGTTCGAGGAGGTGCTCGCCGCCGGGCGAGAACTCCAGGCGCGGAGCGGGCGTCCCACCTTCATCACTCTGGCGGAGGATGGTCTCCTCATCTTCGATGGGAAGCGCGTTTGGCACGCGCCGGCGCTTCGCCAGACGGGGCCCGTGGACCCCTGTGGCGCAGGCGATAGCGTCATAGCCGGGATTGCCCTCGCCCTCTGCTCGGGCGCGAGCGCGCTGGAAGCCGGCATCGTCGGCAACGTGGTCGCGTCGATCACGGTCCAGCAGATCGGCGTCACCGGTACCGCGAGTCGTGACGAGGTCCTGGAGCGTTTCCGCGCCGCGGGCGATGCGTTCCTCCCGCGCCCGGTCGATGGATAGGCGTGCCTAAGCCGGCTCCCACGCGGAGCGCAGCTCGTGAATCTCCACCCGGGTGGCCACGGCGGTGCCGCCCCGCGTGAACAGCTCGACGCCCTGGCTTCCCTCGGGGATGACGGCGCAGACCGGAAGGTAGACGCGCCCGTCGTTCGCGTACAGCTCGAGCGAGAGACGGTCTACCAGCACCCGGATCCGGAGCCGGCCATTCACCGGCGAGAGCGGCGCGCTCCAGCGAAGGCACGAGAGCTCCCGCTTCACGCAGTCGTAGGTGACCGGCACGCCGTGGACCGACGCGCCCGCCGCAGTTGAGCTGCCGGGATCGAGCTCGAGCGAGAGGTCGAGGAGCTCCCCGGAGACACCGTCGAGAGACAGTGAGCCTTCTGGGATGGTCAGGTGATCCCAAGCGTGTCGCGCGCGGTAGAGCGTTTCGATCTCCCGGACCGGCCAGGCGAAGAGGCGGATCCCCTCCTCGGTGGTCCGCAGCGTCAGCTCCACGGGGAAGCCCATCATCTGGTTGAACGGCATCTCCGGGTGCCCGGCGCGTGCCCAGGCGATCTGGATCCGCCGGCCATCCTCGCACGGGATGTTGTTGAACGTTTGCGAGGCGTAGAAGCAGTCGCTGTGGTAAAAGCGGTGCTTGCCCGATTCCGCGACAAACCGCTGGCCGTCGAAGTGGCCGATAGTATAGTCGCCATCGGCGGCGTGAAGCACCCAGCGAGTGTTCTCAGGGTTGCCATCGACGGGCAGCTCGAACAGCTCGGGGCATTCGTAGTAGCCCTCAACACGGCTGGCAAACTTCCACACCTTCAGGTCTGGCGAGGTGTAGAAGGCGATACCCTTGCTGAGAGCGTCGCCCTCTCCCTGCTCGTCATACACCGCCATCACCCAATGCTTGCCGGGCGCGTACCAGATCACCTTCGGATCGCGCCCGCGGTGCCTCACCACCGGGTTCCCCGGATACTCGGTGAAGCTGCGCCCCCGGTCGGTGCTGTAGGCGATGCACTCCCCCCGGCCGGTGCTGGTGTAGATGGCGACGAGAGTATCCTCTAGCCCGCGCTGGAAACCTGCGGTGTTCCGGGTGTCCACCACCGCGCTCCCGGAATAGACCCAGTCGCCGTAGCGACGCGGGTAGAGCGCCACCGGCAGCTCCTCCCAATGCACCAGGTCACGGCTCACCGCGTGCCCCCAGTGCATGTTGCCCCACTCGCGCCCGTAGGGGTTGTGCTGGAAGAAGAGGTGATACTCGCCCCGGTGGTAGACCAGGCCGTTGGGGTCGTTGTTCCAGCCTCGCCGGGGAGAAAAGTGGAACTGAGGTCGGTAGCGCTCGCGATAGATCGTGTCGGCGTCCGGCACCGAGGGGGCCTGGCGGAGGGCTGCCAGCGCGTCCGATCCATCCGGAAGCCCCTCCGCCTCGACGCGCAGCCACTTTCCCTCGAAAGCCGAAAGGTCGCTAAAGACCCAGAAGTCGGGCGCCCCCTCCGCCAGCTCGATATCGAACTCGCGCTCAACGCTTCCCTCGACGAGGAAGCGCATCCGGCGCAGAGGCGCGCCGTTTTTCACCGGCAGGTGGAGGTAGCGCTCTGTCACCTTCATCTCACGCGTGGTCATCTCTCGCCCTCCGCGGGCGGGGTCACGCGCACCTCCACCTTCACCACGCGCACCGGCTGTCCGGCGTGAACGCCGATCTCAGCCCGTGCCCTCCCCGCGAACGCCGCGCTCGGCACCGAATAGACTGCCTCGTGGGCCTCCGCCTTTTCCAAAACGCCCTCCTCCCCATTCACGCGGATCGCCGGCGGCTGTGCCGCGTTTTCCAGGCCGAGGACGACGCGAACCGCCCAATCTCTTCCTGGCGCCGGGCAAACCGGCAGATCGAAGCGGAGCGACGTTCCCTCGGCCGGCAAAGGCGGGCGGTACTCCTCGCCCGGGCCGATGATGTCACGGTAGGTGACTGCGTTCCAGCGCGGCGCCTGCGCCACCTTCTCGCGCGAGCCCAGGGTCAGCAGCAGCTTCCGGTAAGTCTCCGGGCGCCAGTCGTCCTGGAAGTAGTTGAAGAGGTAGACCGCGTCCGCGCCGTCCTCCCAGATCGCCGCCGCGGCGGCATGGGCGTGCTCGGGCGAAACGGAGACGGGCTTCGCACCCGGATGGGGGCGATAGAGGATCTCCATGCCGCCCGCCAGCATCACCTTCGGGAAGGGACGCAACAAGCGGCGCCACTCCGCGATCGGCATGTCGAACTCCAGCGTGGCCCACCGGGGCGCGGGCACCACTAGATCGACCAGGCCCTCGCGCGCCCAGGCGATCGCGTCGAGGCCCAAAGCTTTCGCCGTCTCGGGCCGGGAGGGGACGCGCACGCCCAGCCGCACCGGATGCCCCCGGCGCGCTGCCGCCTCGTCCACCAGCCCACGCACATCCCGGAGCCACGCGGTGAGCACCGGGGCGCCCTCGGCCTCTTTGCCTGGGCTGAAGACGTACGGCTCGCGCATGAAGTCCAGCTCCAGGCCATCAATGTCATACCGGTCGAGCGACTCGCGAATCAGCGCCAGGTAGAGGCCACGCACCTCGGGATGGGCGTAATCGAGGGCGTTGGCGAAGTAGCCGGTGGCGCCTTTCCGGAAGAGATGCCGGTTCTCCACCCAGAACCGGCCGTGGAAGGGATGGTCCAGAATGTCATTGTTATGGACATCGTTCATGCGCAGGCTGATCCAGGGAGAGATGCCCCGCTGCCGGCAGCGCGCGGCCATCCGGGCGGGGTAGTCCACTCCCTGCGCGTGGAGGTCGCGCATGCTTTGGACTAGGCGGCGATACGCCGCGATGCCCTCGCGCGGCACCGGCTTCAGGAACGGCTGGTCATCCGGACCTGCGGGGTCGAGGCCATCCCAGAACGCGTCCCACGCCTGGCTGCGATAGTTGGTGCGCCGGGCGTTGGTGTTGATCATCAGCACGCGAACGCCGGCATCAGCGAGCGTATCCACATAGCGGTCCACCATGCCGCCGCCATCGACGCCCTCGCCGAAGCGACGGTAGTAGAAGAAGTTGGTGCAATCCTCGTTCTCGATCAGCCCGCGTATCGGCCAGGAAGACGCCTCCGCGCTCTCTGTGGCGGTCATTGCCATCAACGCCAGCAAAGCGATCATCGCGAACATCCCTCCTCTGCCCTCCTTGGGCGCACACCCCTTCGTGCCTCGCCCGCCTGAATTCGTTGGCGGGCATTATAGCCCCCTGGCGGCGCTTCGTCAACCGCGTGATTACAGGGAGGGATTCTTCGCCGGAGGCCGTATGATCCCCCATAAAGAGACCGGCCCGGTTCATGTCTGCGCCGCGGTGCCTGGCCCCGGACGACAGGAGAACCACGGAGGAGAGCTATGAGAGCGCTTGTCTTCGCCATGTTGGCGTGCATTGCCCCCTTCCTGACACTCCCCTGCTCTGGCGCCCCCGCTAGGGAGCCGCTCCCGCTGAAGCCGTTCACTTACGTGGAGGACTTCGAGGAGCCTCGCCAGATGGTCGTGTGGGCGACCAACGGAAAGCAGGAGATCCACTTCAGTGGCGTGACCGAGGAGAAGGCGTTCTCCGGGAAGCGCTCATACAAGCTGGACGTGACAATTCGCGAGGGCGCCTACCACTACTTCGGGATTCGCCTGCCCCGCGTGCCGTGCGAGGGAGAGCTAAAGCTGAGTGGCCGCCTCTGGGTAGAAGCCCTGCCCCAGGGCGCTCGGGCCGGCCTGGGCTACAACATCATTCTCCCGCCCAGCCAGCACAGCGGGTGCGCCGCGGTGGAGACGATCGACAGACCGACGCCGGAGTGGAAGGCGGTATCCGGGGATCTGGTTGCCGCAGGGAAGCAGACGGCCACCGGCGTGATCGGGCGCCACACCGCGGAGATGGATGGCAGCGAGGTCGCACCCTTCCTGGAGCTTTGGAGCGTGCCGATCTGGGCGACGGCGGGCCAGCGGATCACCCTCTACGTCGATGATGTTCGCATTGAGGGGCGGGTGCCCGACGCGGACGCCTTTGCCGCCGCGGCCCAGGAGCGGTTCACGGCGGCCCGAGAGCGGACAGCGCGCCGGATCGCCGGCTGGCGCGCCCGCCTGGATGAAGCTACGAAGGCTTTGCGCGGCGTGCCGGCGCAGGAGGGGCTGGGCGCGCGGATCCTGGAATCGGCGCAGGCCGGCATGAAAACCGCCACCGAGACGCTGGACACCATCGAAAAGCGCGGCTACATCAACGCGCGCGAGGTAGACCAGATCGAGGCGAGCCTGATCATGGCGGCGCACGCGGCGCCGAACCTGCGCGAGCTCGGTCGGAGCAAAGAACAGGGGCTTCCCTACGTCTCCTATGTGCCGCGGGCGATGAGCAACACGCGCATCTTGCCCCAGGAGCCAATCGTGCCGGCGCGGATGGCGCGCGAGATCGAGATGGCTGCCTGCCCCGGCGAGTACGAGTCCGCCACCTTCATCCTCCAGGCTGTGGCGCCTGTCCGCAGCCTCACGCTTGAGGCGACCGACATCCAGGGGCCGCGCGGGCGGATCCCCAAGGACGCGGTCGATCTCTACGTCGTGAAGTGCTGGTATCAGGCGGGGACTGAGATTGGCTTCACCCAGCAACGCCTCCTGGCCCCGGAGCTCCTCCTGAAGGATGACGCGCTGGTGCGCGTCGATCACGAGAAGAAAGAAAACTTCATCCGCTCCACCGACGCCGCCGGAAAGAGCATGTACCTCCCGTGCAGCGGACCCACGAGCGACCACCTGGCAAACGTGCGTCCCAAGGACGCTGATACTCTCCAGCCGGTTGATATCGAGATGGGCACGGCCCGGCAGTTCTGGATCACGCTGAAGGTGCCCGAGGGCACTCCCGCGGGGGAGTACGAGGGCGCGATTCGCATCCGCGCGCAGGGAGCCCCCGCTTCTGAGATGCGCCTGAAGCTGCGCGTCTATCCCTTCAACCTGGAGCCCTGCCCGCTGCAACACGCGATCTACTATCGGGGCGTCCTCCGGCCCGACGGCCAGGGCTCGATTAGCTCAGAGGCGAAGTCCGAGGAGCAGTATGAGGCGGAGATGCGCGACCTCCTCGCGCACGGTGTCCTCTACCCGACGATCTACGAGCGGTATGATGAGACGCTCCTGCGCCGGGCGTTAGAAATCCGCAAGAAAGCGGGGCTTCCTACCGGCCCGCTCTACGTGCTCGGGCTCGGCACGGGCAGCGCCACGGACCCGAAGGCTCTGGCGGCGCATCAGGCGAAGCTGCGCCAGTACATGGACGTCGCTCGCGAGTTCGGTTACACCGATGTTTACTTCTATGGCACCGACGAGGCAAAAGGCGAGCGGCTGACCATCCAGCGCGCTGCCTGGAAGAGCGTCCAGGATGCCGGCGCGAAGACCTTTGTCGCGTGCTATCTGGGCACCTTCGAGGCGATGAGAGGGCTCCTGAACCTGGCGGTGCTCGCCGGGCGCCCGAATCCAGAGGAGGCCAGGAAGTACCATGGCGTCGGGAGCCGGATCTTCTGCTACGCCTATCCCCAGGTGGGGAATGAGGAGCCGGAGACGTACCGGCGCAACTTCGGCCTCGTCCTCTGGAAGGCGGGCTACGACGGCGCCATGGACTACGCCTACCAGCACTCGTTCGGGCACGTCTGGAACGACTTCGACCACGCCACCTACCGCGACCACTGCTTCACCTACCCCACGGTGAACGGTGTCGTGGGTACCATCCAGTGGGAGGGCTACCGTGAGGCGGTGGATGACGTGCGCTACATCGCGACGCTGCAAAAGGCGATCGAGCGCGCGCGTGCCCGGGAGGCGACCGCCGCGCTGGCCGCGGAGGCCGCCCGGTGGCTGGAAGGGGTCGACCCGCAAGGCGACCTGGACGCGATCCGCCAGCAGGCCGCGGAGTGGATCACGCGGCTCTCGGCTCAGCGGTGATAGGTGAGCGGTGCGAGCCAGGCAGGGGCCGACGTCCGGGGGGGCGAACTCTCACTCCGCTGGCCTGAAGGATCGCGGAGGCCTCGCCTCCCCAGAACTCGGCCAGGCATACTGGGCACGTGTGAGGAGCAACAGGATGAGAAAGTGGCGAGTCGGGTTGGTGGGCATCGGTCGGGGCTCCGGGTATGGACGCCTCTTCGCGGAGGAACCGCGGTGCGAGATCGTGGCGTGTTGCGACGCCTCCGAGGAGGCGCTGGCGCGTTTCCAGCGCGAGCTGGAGCTACCGGACAGCCAGTGCTTCACGCGCTACGATGACTTCCTCGCTGCCGGCCCGGAGATCGTCTTCCTTGGCACCCCCATCCCGGTGCACGCCGATCAGACGGTGGCGGCGATGGAGGCGGGCTGCCACGTGCTGAGCGAGGTCACTGCCGCATCCACCCTGGCCGATTGCCAGCGCATTATCGATGCGGTCCATCGGACCGGGCGCACCTACATGATGGCGGAGAACTGCATCTACTGGCACTTTGTCTCCCAGTGGAAGGAGTGGGTGCAGTCCGGGCGGCTGGGCACCATCGTGCACGCCGAATGCGAGTACCTCCATCCGATCCCCTCGCTCATCTTCGACCGGGAGACGGGCAAGGCGCGGTGGCGGACGCAGCGCGCCCCGCTCCACTACTGCTCGCACTCGCTCGGCCCGATCCTGGAGATCACCGGCGACCGGATCACCCGCGCCTTCGGCCTGGGGAACAGCCGGCACGTTCTCCCCGAGGGCGGCATCGGCGCGATCGATATGCAGGTCGCGCTTTTCGAGACAGCGAGCGGCATGACGATCAAGCTCCTCCGCACCTCCGTCCTGCCCCGCCGGCCCAACATCCACTTCTACTCGCTCCACGGCACGAAAGGCTACGTCGAGACGGACCGCGGCGGGCTGAAGGGCCCCGGCCGGCTCTACGTCGAAGGCGAGATGGAGAGCGACCAGGCGATCGAGACGCCCCTTTCCGATCCGTCGCTTCCCGAATCGGCGCACGCCGGCGGCCACGGAACCGCCGAATACATCCTGATCCAGGACTTCCTGGCGGCGCTGGAGCGCGGGACGAAGCCGCGCATCGATGAGATCCGGGCGATGGAGATGACGGCGCCCGGGATCGTGGCCCACGAGTCGGCCATGCGCGGCGGTGCCTGGCTGGAGGTGCCCAGCTTCGCCTGAGCGGCCCGGCTGGCAGTGACGCAGAGATAAAGAGCGCCCTCCTGCTCGCGGCGAGAGGCCCAGGCGGGAGGGCGCTGGTGATACGAAACCCGGGGCTTTAGCAGGGCGTGACGCCTTTCTTCAGGAGAATATTGCCGTACTTGGCTGTTTCACCGGTCATCACCACCGCGTAGGCCGCTTTCGCGCGCTCGTAGAAGGCGAAGCGGTCGATCCGGGCGATTGCCGGCGTGCCGGGCGCATGCCGGTCAATGGCGGCGCGATACGCCGCCTCGACGGCGGGATCCAGGGTATCGCCCGGCACCGCGGCCATCATCACCACGGGCGCGTCCACGTAGCTATCCAGTTCAAAGAGGGGCAGGATCGCGTCGAGCAGGTCGGCAATCCGCAGGCCATCGGCACGAACAACGCGCTTGCCGACTGTCTCGCCCGGAAAATGCGCGTCGGCCAGGACAATCTCATCTCCATGCCCCATGCGATAGAGGGCATCCAACAGCTCGGGACTCAATAGCGGCGAGATCCCTTTCAGCATCTCTCCGAACTCCTCTCAGGGTCTGCGCGGCTCCCTGGCTCCAAGCCAGCGGCGCGATGAGGGATCTGGGAGCGCGCCTTCTTGCCTGGAGCGGGCGTATGCCGCTGCGGGCAACCGAATCTCGGTTCCGCGCCGCACTCCCCTTCCCCTGCAGAGGCACGTGTCACAACCGGGCGTTCCACGCGGGCCCGTGGTTTCGTTCGCCAGGATGTCGCGCCCGGGTTGGAAGAGCCTCGTTCGTGGTTTGGGCCGGGTTGGCACCGGCTATGAGCTATGAGGGGGATGACGATGGAGAAGAAGGAGAAACTTCACGAGAAGATGGTGGAGGCCGGGAAGAAGCTCGGCGAAGCCCGCAAGCGGGAGTTAGGCCACGAGGGCTACGAAGAGCTGGGCCGCAAAGGTGGCGAGGCGGGAGGGGCTCGCGTGCGCCACCTGGTTCGCGAGGGCAAGAAGGCAGAGCGCCAGGGCGAATAGCCAGGAACGAAGGAAGCAAGAGATTCGCATCGAGCTGCGCGAAGGCGGAGCGTGGCTGCCACCGGGAGAAGCCCGGCCGGGCTTCTCCCGGTGTTTCGTAAGAAGCGTGAAGGCACGCGGCGCGCCATCCAGGAGTGATCACGCAGCGGCCGCGGCCCGCTCCGCGATCCGCTCTGCATCCGGGCCGGAAACGCTCTCGATCCGCCTCAGGCCCGGCGTGCAGAGGGGGCCGCAGTTGCACACGTAATCATACTCCCGATAGCCGATCAGTGGCGCCAGGGCGTCCCACATCCGCTGCGTCTCTGCGCAGAGCGTCACCGGCGTCTCCGGGCTCAACCGCTTCGACTCGGTGATCAGGTGGCGGTAGACCTTTTCTTTAACCTCGAAGGTGAAGGGCCGTGGCCCTTCCAGATCGTGGCGCCACTGGTCGCCGTAGCGCGCCTCCGCCTCGCGCGCCGCCTCGACAAACTCGGGATCCAGGTTCTCCAGGCCGAGCGTGGCATCCATCTCAGCGACGCTGTCGAAGAACACCATCTCCATGCTGATGTTCTCCGGCTTCACGCGCGCGTAGAGGCGCTCCAGCATCTCGGTCGTCTCCTCGCGCCAGCCCCGGATCGGGATCACCGGCTTGCATTTGAACCGGACGGGATAGCCGGCCTCGCTGCATTTCGCGGCGGCCTCGATCCGCTGCTCCATCGAGCCGGTCCGCGCCTCGTAGCGCCGGCTGACCGTGCGCGAGCAGAGCGTCCAGAGTATGATCGTGTGCCCGCGATGATCCAGCGAAAGGAGGTGGTCCACGTTGGCGCTCTTGGAGAAGAGGATGAGGTAGCGGTCGTCCAGGCGGGCGAAGTGGTTCACCAGGAGCTCGCATGCGCCGTACTCCGGCTCGATAGCGAGCACGTCCTGCTCCACGTCGTAGCGGATCGTCTTCTGCCAGGGGTTTTGCTCCAGGAGCTGGTCGACGCGCTCGACAAACTCCTCCAGGTTGAGGTTGATCACGTAGACCGAGCCGCGCTGGCAGTAGGCGCACCGGTGAACGCACCCCCAGGCGCTATGGATGTCGTACAGGCTCCAGCAGACCAGTTTGGGATCCCACTCGGGGCGCTTCTCGTAGTGGTGGATCGGCGCGGCGCCCAGCATCGCCAGGATCCGCCCACCGGTGAACCACTGCTTGCAGTCGCCATATGTCCGGTGGGCTTCCACGCACCGGCGGAAGAGATCGCTACGCATGATCTCCGTGCGTTCGGCATCACTCACCCAGCGAAAGGCGGTGAAGATGAAGTCGGGGTCGCGCACCATGTCGTAAGCGCCCTGGCGCACTTCCCCGATCCAGCCGCTCTCGCGGATCACGTCGGGAAGCTCCTCAGCTGCGAGCACCCTCACCTCGGAGGGATCGCGGCCCATACCCCGGACCATGCGTTCCATCCGGCGGATGTTCCGCTCATCCGCCATCGCCCAATCCATCGCGAAGAGCCTGCGTGGCCTGATCTGGTACATCCCGAATCCTCCTCACGGCGGGCGCGGTCTCGGCACCGCTGGAATCCACCCGCGCTCCCGGCGCGCTACAGCTTCTTTATCCGGTGAGCCTCGACCATCTCCAGCCCGGTATCGTAGTCCAGTTGGCGGGGCTCATACTCCTCGTTCTCCCGCTGGCGCGTGTAGCCGGTATAGGCCCAGGTGGCCTCGCGCGCGTCGGTGCGCCAGGGCCGGCGCTCCCAATAGTAACCGCGGAAGGGATCCCGAGTCCGGTTCATCCAGTCGAGGAGACGATCGTGCAGCGCGTCGCGGAGCGCCGCATATTCGTGGGCGTTGATGCGGTTTTCCATC